>CANGUQ010000479.1 GCA_947456915.1 Betaproteobacteria bacterium | reverse complement strand
GCGATCGCGCGCGATCGCGCACTGGGCTACCTCCTCGAGTGAACCCGCAACTGCAGCGCGCGGCGCGGCGAGCGGAAGCGGGGCGAGGCTGCCCTGTCTTCCCGGCGCGCCGGGTGCCGCGGGGGCCGGGCCCCGGTTTCAGGCCGCGCCGGGTGCCTCGCTGACGGGCAAGTTGCGGGCTTTCCTTTTCTGCCGGATCTCATTCCCATGATCGACATCGCGCATCTGCGCAAGGACTATCTGCAGGCGAGTCTGGACATCACCGACGTCGACCCCGACCCGATCGTGCAGTTCGGCCGCTGGATGCAGCAGGCGCTCGACAGTCAGTTGCCGGAGCCGACCGCGATGACGGTGGCTACCGTCGATGCGACCGGGCAGCCTTCGGCGCGCATCCTGCTGCTGAAGGAGTTCGACGCGCGCGGTTTCAGCTTCTTCACCAACTACGCGAGCCGCAAGGGCCAGGATCTCGCGGTCAATCCGCGAGCGGCGCTGCTGTTTCACTGGGTCGAACTCGAGCGGCAGGTGCGCATCGAAGGCAGCGTCGAGAAGCTGCCCGAGGCGGAGTCCGACGCCTACTACCGGGTGCGTCCGCTGGGCAGCCGGATCGGCGCCTGGGCATCTCCGCAGAGCACGGTGCTCCCGGATCGTGCCTGGCTGGAACTGCGGGTGCGCGAGGCCGAGCGCGAGCTCGACGGCGATCCGCAGCGGCCGCCGTTCTGGGGCGGCTACCGGCTGCGGCCCTCGGCGCTGGAATTCTGGCAGGGACGTCCTAGCCGGTTGCACGACAGGCTGCGCTACCTGCGCCAGCCGGCGGCACAGCCGATCGATGGTGCGCCCGTTGCCGAGGGCTGGCGCATCGAGCGTCTGGCGCCCTGACGGCGCGTCCGGCGTCCGGTGGACTGCCGGGCGCGTGATCAGCGCGGTCCGGGACGTACACCGGTGCCGACCGCCGGTCGCACAGTCGGTGTCGGACGTCGACTGTCGAGGTCGGGCGAGGGCGGCTGCCAGCAGGGTGCAGGTCGCGCCGCCCGACCGGACCGGGTGGCCGGCACGCGGGCCGGGCGGCTGTTTCGTGGATGGGCCGGCGACAGGGCGCGGTGCGGCAGGCTGCGCCCGAGCGGGATATCAGCCCACGCCGTCGCAGCCGTTCGCGCGCAGCGTTGCGTCCACCCACGCGCGGTCGAGCGGCTTGTTCTCCCGGATCGCCTTCAGCACCTTCTCTTCCTTCTGGCACCAGGCGCGCGCGGCGGCGAGCAGCGCCGGAGCGTCCTGCGAACGCACCGCAACCAGCCCGTCCTCGTCACCGACGATGATGTCGTTCGGGTACACGATCATGCCGCCGATCGACACCGGCACGTGAATCTCGCCCGGACCATTCTTGTACGGTCCTCGATGCGTGGCGGCGCGCGCGTACACCGGGAATCGTCCCTTCGCCAGCGCGCCTGCGTCGCGGATCGCGCCGTCGATCACCATGCCGACGGCACCGCGCGCTGCGGCCATCGACGACATGATCTCGCCGATGATCGCCTGCGAGGTGATGCCCCCGGCGTCGACCACGATCACGTCGCCCGGTTCGCACAGGTCGATCGCCTTGTGCACCATCAGGTTGTCGCCGGGCGCCACCCTGACCGTGAGTGCAACGCCCAGCAGTTGCCCGCCCTTGTGCCACGGGCGCAGCGCCGCTTCGGTGCCAGCGATCCGCGACATGTTGTCCGAAAGGTGCGCGCAGACGACGTCCTTGAAGCGTGCCACCAGCGCACGCGCCGGCCGGGCCGGACGCGGGTGAATACAAAAGCCGACGGCCATCGGTCGTTCCTTCAGGTTGTCGTCATCGTTGTCCGCGGGCGGTACCGTGCGATGCCCGTCGCGCAGGCCACGATGTTAGCACCGCCGCCGCCGCTCTCGATCGCTGCTCGCTCCCGCGAACTCGTCCTGCGTCCGGCACGCGCCGATGCCTGCGCGCCCGATTGGGCGGCGCGCGCCGGGGTGGCCGCGTGCGCCGAGGCGAGTGCGGGTGTGCACGCCAGGCACGCAGTGCGGCGGGCGCAGCTCGGGCCACCCTCGTCAGCGCAGCGTTGCCTGCATCAGCGGATCTCCGGGGGCGATCGCGCGATCCGCTTGTCCGGTGCACAGGCGCGGCGGGTATAATTGGAAAATTTCGCGCGGGTCCCATGCGCATACTGCTCAGCAACGACGACGGTTACTTCGCCCCAGGACTGGCTGCGCTTGCCGACGCAATGCGCGGGCTCGGCGAAGTCACGGTGGTCGCACCCGAGCGCGACCGCAGCGGCGCCAGCAATTCCCTAACGCTCGACCGGCCGCTGCGCGTGCGGCGCTCGCACAGCGGCTTCATCTACGTCGACGGCACGCCGACCGACTGCGTGCACCTTGCAGTCACCGGGCTGCTCGACCACATTCCAGACATCGTCGTGTCCGGGGTGAACGACGGCGCCAACATGGGCGACGACACGATCTATTCGGGGACTGTCGCTGCAGCTACCGAAGGCTTCCTGCTCGGGCTGCCGTCGATCGCCGTGTCGATGGTCAGCCGGTCGAACGGGCACTTCGCCAGCGCCGCGCGCGTCGCATCCGAACTGGTCGCGCGCATTGCCCGGGCGCCGTTGCAGGCCCCGATGCTGCTCAACGTCAACGTTCCGGATCTGCCGTGGGACGCGCTCGGGGCCTGGCAGGTCACACGGCTGGGCAAGCGGCACAAGGCGCAACCGGCGATTCCTGCGCAGAACCCGCGCGGAGAGACAGTGTACTGGGTCGGTGCCGCAGGAGCGGCACAGGATGCAGGAGAGGGTACCGATTTCCACACGGTCAGCAGCGGCGCAGTGTCGATCACGCCGCTGCAGATGGACCTGACGTATTTCGATCAGCTGCCGGCGCTGCGGACGTGGCTGGCGCAGTGAGCGCGGCGGTGCTGATCCGGATTCGGCAGGCGAGGTGCGGGGGCCAGTGCTGATGGCGATGATCGGGCGCGGCCGCGTGAGCGGCGTCGGCATGACTTCCGACCGCACGCGGTTGCGCATGGTCGAGCGGCTGCGCGCGGGCGGCATCGCCGACGAAGTCGTGCTCGCAGCGCTGGGAGCAGTCCCGCGGCACCTGTTCATCGAGGGGGCGCTGGCGAGCCGCGCATACGACGACGTCGCGCTGCCGATCGGCTTCGCGCAGACCATCTCGCATCCGATGACTGTCGCCCGCGTGGCTGAACTGGCACGCGCCGGCGGCCAGATCGGGCGGGTGCTGGAGATCGGTGCGGGCAGCGGCTACCAGGCGGCCGTGCTGTCGCACCTCGCGCGCGAGGTCTACGCGCTGGAGCGGATTGCCGAGCTCGCGGCGCGCGCACGGCAGCTGCTCGTGCGTGAACTGCGCATGCGCAACGTGCGGCTGCGGCACGCGGACGGACTCGTCGGGCTGCCCGAGGCCGCGCCATTCGACGTGATCGTGATCTCCGCTGCGCTGCCGCACATCCCCGACGAACTGCTCGGGCAGCTCGCGCCTGGCGGGCGCCTGGTGCTGCCCAAGGGTGCGGCCGAGCAGCGACTGTGCCTGATCGAACGCGTCGGCAGCCGCTTCCGTGAAACCGAGCACGATCCGGTGCGATTCGTGCCGGCGCTGATCGGCAAGGTGTGATGGCCAGGCACGTCCGTACCCTGATCGGCTGCGGGCTGCGTCGGTGGCGGCCGATCGCAGTGATGCTGGTGGGCGCCGCCACGCTCGGGGTCGCGGGTTGTG
>CANGUQ010000478.1 GCA_947456915.1 Betaproteobacteria bacterium | reverse complement strand
GCTGCGGACGACGCGGCCACTGCGGCGCTGCCCGTCGTGGCGCCGCGCGCCGACACGGTGGTCCCCGACAGCGAAGCTGCCGCGAGCGCGGACTTCCGGGCCCGCGCCCGGCATGCGATCGTCGTGCACAACGCGCGCGAGCACAACCTGAAGAACGTCGGCGTCGACATTCCGCGCGATGCGTTCACCGTGGTCACCGGCGTCTCCGGCTCGGGCAAGTCCACCCTCGCCTTCGACATCGTGTTCGGTGAAGGCCAGCGCCGCTACCTGGAATCGCTGAATGCCTATGCCCGCCAGTTCGTGCAGCCGGCGGCAAAACCGGAAGTCGATGGCGTGTTCGGCATCCCGCCGACGGTGGCGATCGAGCAGCGCACCAGCCGTGGCGGGCGCAAGAGCACGGTGGCGACGATGACCGAGATCTACCACTTCCTGCGCCTGATGTTCATGAAGCTGGGCACGCAGTACTGTCCCGATTGCAATGTCGCGATCGAGCCGCAGAGCTTCGACGCGGTGGCCGCGCAGGTGATGCGCGACTACCGCGGCCAGAGCATCGGCGTGCTGGCGCCGCTGGTGATCAACCGCAAGGGCGTCTACACCGACCTCGCAGCGTGGGCGGCAGGCCGCGGGCACACGCATCTGGTGGTCGACGGCGAATTCGTGACCACGCGTCCGTGGAAGCGGCTCGACCGCTTCCGCGAGCACACGATCGAGCTGCCGATCGCCGACGTGCGCGTGCTGCCCGAGCACGAGGCGACGCTGCGCGCGGTGCTCGCCGAAGGGCTCGAGCACGGCAAGGGCGTCGTGCACGTGATGTCCGACCTCGACGTGCTGGACGCGGCGATGCGCAACGGCACCCGGCGCGTGCTGCTGTCCACGCGCGCGTTCTCGGTGCGCCGCGCGTGCCCGAGCTGCGGAACGAGTTTCGCCGAGCTCGACCCGCGGCTGTTCTCGTTCAATTCGAAGCACGGCTGGTGCGAGAGCTGCCTCGGCACGGGCGTCGCCTTCGGCCGCTACCGCGACGACGAGGACGCGAGCCGCGAGACCGAGGACCGCCGTCTGGACAGTTTCCTCGACGAGCAGGCGGCCGAAGGCGAGCTCGAAGCCTGCAAGAGCTGCCACGGCGAGCGGCTGAACCCGATCGCGCGCAATGTCCGCTTTCGCGGCCGCTCGATCACCGCCACCACCACCGGCTCGGTCGACACGCTCGCGCAGCAGTTCGAGTCGCTCGCGCTGACCGCGCGCGAGGCCGACATCGCGCGCGACGTGCTGGCCGAGATCCGCTCGCGGCTCGCCTTCCTGCACGACGTCGGGCTGGGCTACCTGGGCCTGGACCGTGCCTCGCCGACGCTGTCCGGCGGCGAAGCGCAGCGCATCCGGCTCGCGGCGCAGCTCGGCTCGAACCTGCAGGGCGTGTGCTACGTGCTCGACGAACCGACGATCGGGCTGCATCCGCGCGACAACCGCGTCCTGCTCGACACGCTGGAGCGCCTCGCGCGCAAGGGCAACACGCTGCTGGTGGTCGAGCACGACGAGGAGACGATCCGGCGCGGCGATCGCGTGATCGATCTGGGGCCGGGCGGCGGCGTGCGCGGTGGTCAGGTCGTCGCGCAGGGCACGGCGGCACAGCTGTGTGCCTCGCCGGCCTCGGTCACCGGCCGCTTCCTCAATGCGCCGCTGCGTCATCCGGTGGCCCCGCGGCGCGCGGTCGAGCACGACTCGCCGTCGCTGGTCGTGCGCGGTGCGCATCGGCACAGTCTGCGCAACGCAGACGCGCGCGTTCCGCTGGGTCGCCTCACCGTGGTGACCGGGGTGTCCGGCTCGGGCAAGTCCACGCTCGCACGCGAAGTGCTGCTGGCGAATCTCGCCGCAGCGGTCGGCGCGCAGCGCGAGCGCAGGCGCTTCGCGTGGAGCGGCGTCACCGAGATCGCCGGATACGAACAGGTCGGGCGCGTGCTCGAAGTCGACCAGACGCCGATCGGCAAGACACCGCGCTCGTGTCCGGCCACCTACGTCGGCTTCTGGGACGCGATCCGCAGACTGTTTGCCGATACCAGCGAGGCGCGCATGCGCGGCTACCTGCCGGCGCGCTTCTCGTTCAACACCGGCGATGGCCGCTGCCCCGCCTGCGACGGCGCCGGCATGCAGCGGGTGGAGATGAGCTTCCTGCCCGACGTGAAGGTGCCGTGCGATGCCTGCGGCGGGCAGCGGTTCAATCCGGCGACGCTCGCCGTGCGCTTCAAGGACCGCTCGATCGGCGAGGTGCTCGCGATGAACGTCGAGACCGCGGTCGAGTACTTCAGCGCGCAGCCATCGATTCGCGCACCGCTCGAACTGCTCGCCGATGTCGGTCTGGGCTATCTCACCCTGGGCCAGGCGAGCCCGACGCTCTCCGGCGGCGAAGCGCAGCGGATCAAGCTGGTAACCGAACTGGCGAAGGCGCGGGTGGGCGACGTGCGCGATGCAGCGCGCCGTCCGGGGCGCGCCGGCGCGCAGGCGCATACCGTGTACGTGCTCGACGAGCCTACGGTCGGGCTGCACATGGCCGACGTCGAAAAGCTGATCCGCGTGCTGCACCGCCTGGTCGACGCGGGCAACACCGTGGTGGTGATCGAGCACAACCTCGACGTGTGGGCAGAGGCCGACTGGATCATCGACCTGGGGCCGGAGGGCGGCGACGGCGGCGGGCGCGTGGTCGCGCAGGGTGCACCGGAGACGGTGGCTCGTGCGCAGGAGCGTTCGCACACGGGCCGGATCCTGGCGGAATTCCTGGCCGAGCGCGGACAGCGGTGACCGGTTCCGGTGGCTCCGGCGGGCACGCCGCGGGCGGCTCGCGCACGTGTGCGCGGCGGGATTGGTCCGAAAGGACTAATGGAGCGTGCAAGCTGCCTTGCATTTCGGACAATCCTGATACGTAATCGACGTTCAGGAGACGTAGGTTCACGCGCTGCAGCGCGCCGCAACCTGCCGTTTGGCTGCTTTCGCGGCGCGACACCCGTCGGCCTCACCCTCGCCACGCTCTACCGGATCCCATGAACGCACTGAAAACCGCATTCGCCGCCGCCCTGCTCGCCGGCACCTCGCTGGCGGCCGCTCAACCCATAGTGACGCTGCACCCGTCGAACGTCGGCATCAACCCCGACCCCAGCACGTTCTACTTCATGTTCAACAACTCGGCGAAGCGGATCGCCATCAACCAGACGTGGACCGGCAACGGACCGGGTGTGTTGAGTTTCAGCGGACTGGCCCTGGGTACCTATTACGAGATAAACATCAGTGCCTTCAACAGTTCCGGTGCCGCCTGGAGCCGGATGGCCCTGGAACTGCTCGACCCGGCAGGCAACTCCAACGACACGCTCGATCCCGGTGCCCAGCCGGCGTTCGTGCCGGTCGGATTCTCCACCTCCAACGACGGCGACGGCCTGAGCTTTGCGCAGGGCAGTTCGCGACCTCGCTTCTCCTACGAGTTCAGCAAAGTGCTCGCCGACGAACTGTCCGACCAGCGCGACTTTCTGGACTTCTACGACGGAATCGTTGCCCCCAGGCAGCAGGCGTGGCTGCAGTTCTCCGTGATCAACACTTCCGCCGAGAACACGCCGTTCCTGCTGGTCCAGCGCCCCAACGCGTTCAGCGCGACCGTCGTTCCGGTACCGGCCGCACTGCCGCTGCTCGCCTCGGGTCTGGCGATCTTCGGCCTCATCGCCCGGCGCCGCAAACAGGCGGCCTGAACCGCTCTCCGGGTTG
>CANGUQ010000477.1 GCA_947456915.1 Betaproteobacteria bacterium | reverse complement strand
GGCAGCGCGCGCCGTCGCGCCGCTCTGCGGCGCGACACGTGCTGCCGCGCGACATTGCCGAGGACTTCGATCGTCATGATCCAGCGCTTTCCCCAGCTCGCGCATTGGGGCGCGTTCACCGCCGTGGTCGAGGAGGGCCGCTTCGTGCGCGCCGAGCCGTTCGCCCGCGACGCCTGCCCCTCGCCCATCCTCGGGGCGACGCCCGAACTGGTGTACTCGGAAGCGCGCGTGCGCCGCCCGGCGGTGCGCGAGGGCTGGCTCAGGCGGCGCGACCGCACGCGCACCGGGCACGATCGCTTCGTCGAGATCGACTGGGACCAGGCGCTCGATCTGGTCGCGGGCGAGGTCGCGCGCGTGCGCGCCGAACACCGTCACGAGGCGATCTTCGGCGGCAGCTATGGCTGGTCCTCGGCCGGGCGCTTCCATCACGCGCGCTCGCAGGTGCGCCGCTTCCTGTACAGCGGCGGCGGGGCGGTCGATCAACTCGGCAACTACTCGTGGGGCTGCGCGCAGTTCTTCCTGCCGCACGTGATCGGTACCTTTGCCCCGGTGACCGGCCGCGTCACCGACTGGAACTCGATCGTCGGCCACACGAAGCTGATCGTTGCCTTCGGCGGCCTGCCGCTGAAGAACGCGCAGGTCGCCTCGGGCGGCTCGGGCGAGCACACGCTGGAGGCGTCGCTGCGCCGGGCGAAGGCCGCGGGCATCGAATTCGTCGTGATCAGCCCGACGCGCGCCGACGCGCCGGCCTTCCTCGACGCGCAGTGGATCCCGATCCGACCCAACACCGACACCGCGCTGATGCTGGGCATCGCCCACGCGCTGCTCGCGCACAACGGGCACGACCGCGCATTCCTCGACCGCTACTGCGAGGGCTGGGCGCCGTTCGAGGCATATCTGAGCGGCGCCGCCGACGGCGTCGCGAAATCGGCGCAGTGGGCCGAGCACATCTGCGGCGTGCCTGCCGCGCAGATCCGCGCGCTGGCACGGCGTCTGCAAGGCGTACGCTCGATGCTCACGCTCGCGTGGTCGCTGCAGCGCGCGCACCGCGGCGAACAGCCGTACTGGATGGCGATCACGCTGGCGGCGATGCTCGGCACGATCGGCCTGCCCGGCGGCGGCTTCGCCTTCGGCCATGGCTCGATCCAGGGCGTGGGGGTGCCACGGCATCTGCAGTCGGCCGCGCCCGAGATGCCGCTGGGCAGAAACCCCATCGGACACCGCTCGATTCCGGTCGCGCGCGTCACCGAACTGCTGGAGAACCCCGGGGGCGAGTACGACTTCAACGGCGAGCGCAAGACCTTCCCGGACATCCGCCTCGTGTACTGGGCCGGCGGCAATCCGTTCCACCACCATCAGGATCTGAACCGCATGCGCCGCGCCTGGCAGCGGCCGCAGACGGTGATCGTGCACGAAACCCACTGGACGGCGACGGCGAAGCACGCCGACATCGTGCTGCCGGCCACCACCGCGCTCGAGCGCAACGACATCGGCGGCGCCTCGCGCGACCGCTACATCATCGCGATGCACCGTGCGATCGCGCCGCTGCACCAGGCGCGCGACGACTTCGCGATCTTTCGCGAACTGGCTGCGCGCAACGGCCACGAGACGGCCTACACCGAGGGCCGCGACGAGGCGGCGTGGCTCCGCTTCATCTACGAGCGCACGCGTGAGGGCAATGCCGCAATCGGTGTGGAACAGCCGCCGTTCGATGTCTGGTGGGAGCGCGGCTGGTTCGAGGTGCCGCCACCGCAGCGCGACTTCGTGCTGTTCGAAGCGTTTCGCGCCGACCCTCGGGCCAACCCGCTGTCGACGCCCTCGGGACGCATCGAGATCACCTCGGCGCGCATCGCCGGTTTCGGTTATGACGACTGTCCGGCGCACCCGAGCTGGCTGGCGCCGGTGGAGTGGCTGGGTGCGCCGGTCGCGCAGCGCTACCCTCTGCATCTGGTCAGCTGCCAGCCGGGAGACAAGCTGCACAGCCAGGGCGACTTCACCGGGCTGTCGCGGGCGAAACGTCTGCACGGGCGCGAACCGGTTCGCCTCAATCCGGCCGACGCGGCCGCGCGCGGTCTCGCCGCCGGCGACCTGGTGCGCGTGTACAACGCGCGCGGCGCAATCCTCGCCGCCGCGCTGCCCGACCCCGAAGTGGTTGCGGGAGCAGCGATCATGGCCACCGGAGCGTGGTACGACCCGGCAGATGCCGGGTCAGACCCGCTCGAACGCCGCGGCAACCCGAACGTGCTCGCGCCCGATCTGGGAACCTCCCGCCTTGCGCAGGGTCCCAGTGCATTGTCGGCGCTGGTCGAGATCGAGCGCTGCGCGGTGAGCGCCTGACCGTTCGCCGCCGGGGCTTGCCGCGCGCACAGCCTGTGCAGTCGACCGCCCGGCCCCGCTTCGCTGCTGCAGAGTTCCTGCCCGACGCCATCCTTGCCTGCCCCAACCCTGCACCATCGCCTCCTCGACCCGCCGCCGCCGGACCCCGCCCGCGCAACGCCCGGGGCCACGCGCAGCATGCCGTGCAGCGCGTACGCTTCACCCGACTCGGCTCCTTGCTCCACCCCGCCTGCCCGGGACTGCGCTCTGCCGTGACCCGCGCGCCCGATCCGCCCAGCCGCCCGGCTGATCCCCCTGCCCCCCGCCACGAGGATTGCCACGATGTCCGCCGTGCTCGAATCGCCGGTGCATGCCGGCAGCGACCTTGCCACCACCATGCGCCACCACGTCGGCCGCTTCGCCGAGAAGATCCCCGACTGGGATGCGTTCCCGGCGAGCCGCGGTCACCCCGAACTCGACCGCGCGCAGATCCGTTTCATCGGAGCAGGCGGCTCGCCAAAGGTCGGCGACCCGCACACGCTGCCGGCCGAGCACTTCACGCTGTCGATCGTGCATCAGCCACCGGGCAAGTACGCGGTGCTGCACGCGCACGAGGTCGAGGAGCGCTTTCTCGTGCTCTCGGGCGTGCTCACCGTCACCTGGGAGTACGACGGCGACATCATCGAAGCGCGGCTGGGCCCGAAGGACATGGTGCTGCACATGACCGACCGGCCGCATGGCTTCAGGAACGGTGGCGTCGAACCGGTGCTGGTGTCGATCAGCGTCGGCAAGGGCAAGCCGGAAAAACCGCGCTATCTCTTCCACCCGAGTACCCATGACCCGGCACTGTCGGCGCGGTTCGGCGCAGGGCCGGAGCGCACCTTCGCGCTCGACTGGACGAGCGACGACCCGCGGCACCGCGAGTTCGCGCGCCACGTCGTGCGCTACAGCCAGCAGCGGCCGCAGTGGCATCCGGCGGGATTCGCACGCCTGCCCTACATCGGCGAGGGTGGCGCGCCCGCCGGCACCTTCCGCGAGGAACTGATCCGACTGCCCGCAGGCCGTGGCGTCAACGCCTACCAGCGCGAGGTCGAGGACGCCTATCTGGTGCTCGAGGGTTGCCTGACCGTGGGCTGGGAAGAGAACGGCCAGCGCTGCGAACAGCGACTGGGACCGCGCGACGTGATGCTGAACCCGGCCGGCCGCCGCCACTGGTTTCGCAACGACGGGTTCGCCGATGCCGAGTTCATGATGATGGTCGGCACGGCGCAGCCCGAGGACGTCACCTTCAGCGCGGCAGGCTGATCATGCGCGCGCTTCCTTTCGCACGCCGCCTCGCGGCACCTGCGCGCACCACCGTGAAACCCCGGCTGCGCTCAGGCAGCGCTGCTGCGTGCAGCGGCGCCGCGCTGTTGCCCACCATCCCGGGCGCTGCC
>CANGUQ010000476.1 GCA_947456915.1 Betaproteobacteria bacterium | reverse complement strand
TCGAGCAGTTGCGGGTCGGCGGGCGACGGATGCCCCGAACTGCTCAGCGTGTCGAACATGTCGCGTACCACGCCGGTCGCCTCGAGGATGAGATCCATCAGCGCCGCGTCAAGACGCAGGGATCCGTTTCGCAGCAGGTCGAACAGGTTCTCGGTCAGGTGGCACAGGTCCACCAGCGGCTGGATGGCAAGAGAGCCTGCGCCGCCCTTGATCGTGTGGAAGCCGCGAAAGATGTGATTGAGCAGGTTCGCGTCGGTCTGGCGTTTTTCCAGATCGACGAGCTTGTTGTCGACGTCCGACAGCAGTTCGCCTGCCTCGATCAGGAATTCGCTCAGCAGGTCTTGGTCGCCGGAAAAGTCGCTCATGGCAGTCTCGCTTGGGGCAGCAGGGGCAGGGGAGTGTTTCGGGTGTCGCGGGGCGGCAGTGCGGATCAGAAGCCCAGGGATTCGAGCAGTTCGTCGACCTGATCCTGGCTGGTGAGCACGTCGGAGCGTCCGGCGGCAGTGATCACCGGCCCGTTCAGCCCGCTTTCCACGGGGGCGCGGCCGGACTGCGGCATCTCCTCGACCAGCAGCGCGACCAGGTGCCGCTCGACCTCGTGCGCGGTCTCGGTGACCTTCTTGATCACCTGCCCGGTCAGGTCCTGGAAGTCCTGCGCCATCATGATCTCGGTGAGCTGGGCGCGGGTGCTGCCGGTGCGCGCCGGCACGCCGGAGAGGTAGCTGCGCGTGGAGCCCACCAGCGCCTTGAACTCGTCGATCGACAGCTGCTGGTTGAACAGCCGGTCCCACTGCGCGCTGAGCGCGCGCGCCTCGGCCTCGAGCGCATCCTGCACCGGGCGTGCCGTCTCGGTAGCGGTCAGCGCGCGTTCGGCCGCCTTCTCGGTGAGTTCGATCACGTAGTCGAGTCGCGCGCGGGTGTCGGGAATGCGTGCGGCTGCATCCTTCAGGATCCTGTCGAGGCCCAGTTCACGCAGGCCGTCGTGCAGCGTGCGCGTGAGGCGACCGATCTTCGACAGCACCGCTTCCTTGTCCGCACCGCCATCCGGGGGAGCGGAAGCGGCCCTCGGCGCAGGCGGCTCGTTGGCCGCGACGATGCTGTCGAAGAGCGCCTGCAGATCTGGGCTGTCCTGGTTGGATACTGCGCCGTCGTTCATCGCTTCAGCTCACTTTTTCCATGGTCTTCAGGATCTTGTTCAGCTTCTCGTCGAGAACGGCCGCGGTGAACGGCTTGACGATGTAGCCGCTCGCTCGCGCCTGCGCTGCTTCGACGATGTTTTCCTTCTTTGCCTCCGCGGTGATCATCAGCACCGGCAGTGATGCCAGCGCAGGATCGGCGCGCACCGCGCGCAGCAGTTCGATGCCGGTCATGTTCGGCATGTTCCAGTCCGAAATCACGAAATCGAAGCCGCCACGCTTGAGCTTGGCAAGGGCCACTGCACCATCCTCGGCCTCGTCGACATTGTTGAATCCGAGTTCCTTCAGCAGGTTGCGCACGATGCGGCGCATCGTCGAGAAGTCGTCGACGACGAGAAACTTGAGGCTTTCCTGACTCATCGGGGTGCTCCGGTCCGTCATGTTCGCGATCGGCGACTGCCGATCCTGGGGGGGTTATCGGCCAGTTCTGCGCGTACTGAACGCGCGCCGACGCCTGCGTGCAGGGTCAGGCCGCGCGCGCCAGCAGCGGCCGCAGGGTCTCGGCCAGCACTGCTGCGTCGAACTTCGCCACGTAGGCGTCGACGCCCACCTTCTGCCCCATTGCACGGCTCGCCGACGACGACAGCGAGGAGTGCATCACGACCGGTATGCCCTCGAAGCGCCGGTCGCTCTTGATCATGCGGGTGAGTACATAGCCATCCATCTCCGGCATCTCGGCATCGGCGAGGATCAGGCCGACCTGATCGGTCAGCGGCGAGCCCTCGGCCTCGGCGCGCTGGGCAAGTGCCTGCAGCCGCTCCCACGCTTCCCGCCCGTTGGTCGCCTGCATCGACTTCACGCCGAGCTGGTCCAGCACCCCGTTGATCTCGCGCCGGGCGATGTTCGAGTCGTCCACGAAGAACACCGTGGCGGCGCAGCCCTCGGCCACGGGGGCGATCTCCGGCACGATCGCTTCGCCGTAGACCTGGGCGAGCACGTGCTCCACGTCGAGAATCGACACCAGGCGCGCGCCGTCGATGCGGGTGATCGCGGTGATCGGGCTGTCGCTGGTCGCCACCCGGCTCTCCGGCGGCCTCACCTGATCCCAGTCGACCCGGATGATGTGCTCGACGGCGTCCACGAGGAACGCCTGCGTGTGACGACTGTACTCGGTGATCATCATCGCCTGGCGCGAGGACAGCGAGGGGTCGGACAGTCCGGCGAAACGTGCCAGATCGATCACCGGGATGATGTTGCCGCGCAGACTGATCACGCCTTCGATTCCGGCCGGCATGTTCGGCGTGCGGGTGATGCGCGGCGTGATCGTCACCTCGCGCACCTTGAACACGTTGATGCCGAAGGTTTCGCGGGTGCCGAGCGAAAACAGCAGGATCTCCATCTTGTTCGACCCGGCGAGCCGGGTACGCGCATCGACGGAGTCCAGGACGTTGGTGGTTTGTGCAGCTTGCATCAGGTGACCTCTTTCGGGCTGCGCGGCAGCAGGTGAAGCGAGGAAGCGAAGAAGTGAAGAAGTGAAGACGTTGCCGCGCGTTCAGGAGAGCAGGCGCGCGAGCGTGGTGGCGAGCCGATGCGGCTCGAACTTCGAGACGTACTCATCGACGCCGACCGAGCGTCCGAGCTGCTGGTTCGAGTCGCCCGACAGCGACGAATGCATGAGCACCTTGATGCCCTTGAACCGGTGGTCCGTCTTGATGCACCGGGTGAGCATGTAGCCATCCATCTCCGGCATCTCCACGTCGGTCAGCACGACCTGCAGGCTGCGATTGAGCGGCTCGCCGCGGCTGCTCGCCTGATCCGCGAGCAGCTGCAGCTGTTCCCACGCCTCGCGGCCGTTGACCGCCTGCACCTGATTCACGCCCAGCGCTTCGAGCGTGCGCGAGATCTGCCGGCGGGCGGTGCTGGAGTCGTCTGCGAAGAACACCGTGCAGTTGTCGATGTCGAGCGGCTTCAGGTGGCGGTACAGGTCGTCTTCCTCGTGCCCGCCGGTCTCGGACAGCACACGCTCGACGTCCATCATCATCACCAGTCGCCCGTCGGCCAGTTCGGTGACCGCAGTGATCAGGCCCCCCATCTTCTGCGCGAGCATCGGCGGCGGCACCCGCATGCTGGCCCAGTCCAGCCGAAGGATGGTGTCGACTCCGTCGACCAGCAGCGCCTGCGTGCGGCCGTTGTACTCGGTGACGATCATCACCTCCGGTTCCTTGTCGGTCGGGATGCCGGTGAAGCGCACCAGATCGATCACCGGCACCAGTATCCCGCGCAGGCTGACCATGCCCTCGACCGCGTTCGGCATGTCGGGCGCACGCGTGATCTGCGGCGCACGCATCACTTCACGCACCTTGAAGACGTTGATGCCGAACGTCTCGGTACGGCCGGTGCGCGAGTCCAGACCGAGCGAGAACATCAGGATCTCGAGCTTGTTGGTGCCGGCGAGGCGGGTGCGGGCATCGATGCTCTGCAGCAGTTCGGACATCGTGTTTCCTTCGGAAGACTCCGGGGGTGGGGTAGGGGAAGCGGCCGTGCGGACCGCGGCGGCGGTTGCGCGTATCGATCAGCGGACGGACGGACCGGGCGGCGCGCAGCGCGGCCTGGCCGTGG
>CANGUQ010000475.1 GCA_947456915.1 Betaproteobacteria bacterium | reverse complement strand
CGCGGGTCGGTGATCAGTTCCGGGCGGTCGATCGCGCGGAAGAAGCCGAACGCCTGCGCATCGGTGTTCGCCGACACGCACACCCAGCCATCCTTCGTCGGCAGCGGGCGACCGTCGGGGTCGAGCAGACGGGGGTCGCCGGTGCCGCCGTGCTCGGTCGGTGCGCCGGGAATCGGCGGGTCGAAGGTCGCCTGATACATGTGCTCGTCGAGCACGAACGCAGCCATGTTCTCGAACATCGGGATCTGGATCGACTGTCCCTCGCCGGTGCGGCTGCGCGCGAACAGCGCCATCACGATCATCTGCACGGCAATCAGGCCGCAGGTGCGGTCGCACATCACGATCGGCACGTAGCGCGGATCGCCGATCGAGCGGTGCAGCAGCGCGGACAGCCCGGTCGAGCCCTGGATGATCGTGTCGTAGGCGGGCTTCGCACGATAGCGGCCGTCCTGACCGAAGCCGAACATCCCGCAGTAGATGATCTTCGGGTTCACCGCGCGCACGTCCTCCCAGGACAGTTTCATCCGCTGCATCGAGTCGGGACGCACGTTCCAGAGCAGGACGTCTGCGGTCTCGATCAGCCTGAGCAGCGCGGCGTGGCCGGCGGGCTTCTTCAGGTCGAGCACGATGCTGCGCTTGTTGCGGTTCAGGTGCAGGAACTTCGGCCCCATGTTCTCGGTGCGGCCGCGGCCGCCGATGTTGCGCCCGAGATCGCCCGCGGGGCTCTCCACCTTGATCACGTCCGCGCCGTAGTCGGCGAGCGTTCGCGTGCATAGCGGTCCGACCACCACGGAAGTGAGGTCGATCACGCGCACGCCTTCGAGCGGGCCTCCAGCCATGGTGACGCTTCCTTTCTCCGATGCGGGCGCGCGCAAGCGCGCGCGGGCCCGCGATTCTACGCCTGAGCGCGACGCCCCCAGCCGGCGACCTCGGCCTCTCCCGCACCGAGCGCACGCCACAGCAGTGCGCCGGCGACCAGCGCTGCGCTCTTGAGCTCCGCCGGTGCGACCTGGTCGCGGGTGTCCTGCGCGGTGAGGATGTGACGCACGCCGCTTCGCGGCCGATCGAAGCCGGCGACCAGCCGCAGCGCCGGGATGCCGTGGGCGGCGAAATTGGCGTGATCGGAGTTGGCCATCAGCGGCCGGTGGCAGGCGACCGGCAGCCCGATCGCACGCGTGGTCTGCGTGACGAACGGCTCGAGTCCGGCGAAACCGCTGGTGAGCGCAGTCAGCCGCGCATCGGCGCCGACCGTGTCGAGGTTGAGATTCAGCAGCAGGTGTCCGCGCTGTGCCGGCGCCATGCGCGCGAGCCACTCGCGCGAGCCCGACAGCGCCCACTCCTCGGCGGTGAACAGCGCCACGCGCAGTCCGTGCCGGGCGTGTGCCATCAGGGGCGCCACCGCGCGCGCCAGCGCGATCGTCACCGCCACGCCGCTGCCGTTGTCCATCGCACTCTCGGCGAGCGGATGACCGTCGAGGTGCGCGCTCAGCACGATGCGGCCGGGTGCATCCGGATCGGCGCCGGGAAGATCGAGCATCGGCGTGGCCGCATCGCCCGGGTAGTCCTCGCCCTGCACGCTCAGCCATACCCGCGGCGTGTCCTGCGCGATGATGCGTGCTGCCGAGGGCAGATCGGTGGCGAGTGCGGGGATTCCGCTGCCGCCCGCGCGCCCGCTGGAGCCGGACGTCGGACTGCCGCCGGGCTCGGTACTGGCGATGATGAACGCCGCAGCGCCCGCGGCACGCGCTGCGTCGTACTTGCGCCGGCGGTGCAGGTGGCCTGCCATGAACGGATACTCGTGACGCACCAGCACCGCCTTGCCGGGGATCTCGGCGGCGTGCAGCGCGAAGGCCTCCGGGTCGCCGCGCCCGAGGTCGATCACCTCCAGCAGCAGGCCGGCTTCGGTCGTCGGCGTGGCTGCCGATCCGAGCAGCGGCTGGCAGGCGAGCGGCGTGCCGTCGGCGAGCGCGAGCGCGCAGGCGCCTGCCCGCCACGCCGCGTACGGCACGTGTTCAAGCCAGCAGCGCCCGCCGGTGGCGGCCAGCCGGGACAGCGCCCAGTCGCGGGCTGCCGCCTCGCTGGCCGAGCCCGCCAGACGGCCGCCGTGATCGCACAGCGCGTTGAAGTCGTCCCACAGCCCGCGGTCGGCGGCGAGGGTTCCGAGCAGCGTCGCGAGCAGCCGGTCGTCCATGCGCGGGCTAGGCCTCGAAGAACCCGGCGAGTTCGCGCAGCGTGTCTTCCGGGCACTGCTCGTTCGGGTAGTGGCCGCACGGCAGCGCGACCATGCGCTCGATGCGGGCCGCGTAGCGCGGCCACACCTCGCGCGGATCGTAGTACTTCTGCGTGTGGCTCAATTCGCCCCAGAGCACCAGCGCCGGCTGCTCCACCTTGATGCCCTGCTCGAATTCGCTGCGGTCCATCTCGTAGTCGACGAACGCGGTGGCGCGATAGTCCGAGCACACGCCGTGGATCTGCCCGGGCGTGCAGACGCGAACGTATTCGCGCAGTTCGTCCTCGGTGAAGCCACCCTTGCCGGCGCCCTGCTTCATCAGCTTCCTGCGCAGGTAGTACTCCTCGTTGCCCGCGAGCAGTCGCTCCGGGAAGTCGTAGGGCTGCGCCATGAAGAACCAGTGATAGGAGTTGAGCCCCCACTCACGGCTCGCGTGCGCGAACACGTGGTGCGTGGGCAGGATGTCCATGAACGCCACGCGCGTCACCGTGTCCGGGTGGTCGATCGCCATCCGGAACCCGACGCGCGCCCCGCGGTCGTGGCCGGCGACCTGGAACCGGCGATGGCCGAGCGCTGCCATCACCTCGACCTGGTCCAGTGCCATGCGGCGAAACGTGTAGTTGCTGTGATCGGGCAGCCCGCGCGGGGCCGAACTCTCGCCGTAGCCGCGCAGGTCCGTCGCCACGCAGGTGAAGCGTTGCGCCAGCCGGTCGATGATGCGATGCCACGAGTGGTGCGACAGCGGGTTGCCGTGCAGCAGGAGCAGCGGCGGGCCGCTGCCGCCGTGGCGCACGTTGATCGTGACCTGCGGATCGGAGGTGGGGATGCGCGTGTGCACGAAGCCGTCGAACGCCATCAGCGCGGGGCTCCCTGCTGCGCGGTGGGCGGGCCCTTCAGCTCGACCTTGTTGCCCTCGGGGTCGTCGAGGTAGATCGACGGGCCGTAGCCGTCGGCGCCGTAGCGCGTCTTCACCTCGTCCACGCGCACCCCGTGCGCGGTCAGGTGGCCGATGATCGCCGGCGGATCGAACGGCTCGATGCGCAGGCAGAGGTGGTCGAGGTTGTGCGCATCGCGCGCGGGCGGCGCGCCACCCTCGCGGCCGAGCCTGCCGTCGGCTGCCACCAGATCGATGAACGCCGATCCCGCGCGCAGGTGCACCATGTCGAATTCCGGCCGCGGCCGGTCGAGCGCGCAGCCCAGCACGTCGCAGTAGAAGCGCTGCATCCGCGCGAGGTCGCGCACGCGCAGCACCGCGTGGTCGAGGCCGAGGATGTGGAACACGGGCGGTCGGTTCATCGCGCGCATGGTACCCCACGGGCCGGGGGCATCGGTCAGGGCCACGGCGCCGCGACCTGCTAGCATTGCTGCTGGCGCGATGCTGCCCGGCAGCCGCAACGCACGGCGCCGGGGAAGCCCTCCGGAGGAGTGAATGATCATGGTGGAGCCACAAGCACGGCGGCGCGGCGCGGTGGCACGCGCGGCCTTGCCTGCAACCGCGGGATTCGCGACGGCGGCAGTCGTCGGTACACACGGCGGAAT
>CANGUQ010000474.1 GCA_947456915.1 Betaproteobacteria bacterium | reverse complement strand
GGCACGGTCTCTGCGGCCAGCCTGCTCGCCTGCTCGCCGGCACGGCTGCGCGCCTGCG
This sequence comes from Betaproteobacteria bacterium, assembly GCA_947456915.1. Lineage (GTDB taxonomy): Bacteria > Pseudomonadota > Gammaproteobacteria > Burkholderiales > CAIKXV01 > CAIKXV01. Next base: position 3,712 of record CANGUQ010000474.1, on the reverse strand, counting down.
GTCTGTCCGCGCGCAAGGTCGAGTACTGCTTCGATCTCGCCCGGCACTTCGATTCGCGCAGCGGCGACACCGGTGACTGGGACGCACTGGGCGACGACCGGATCATCGAGGAGCTGACTGCCGTTCGCGGCATCGGCGTGTGGACGGTGCAGATGTTCCTGATCTTCCACCTCGGCCGGCCCGACGTGTGGCCGCTGGGCGATCTGGGCCTGCGCCGTGCGATCGAGCGCTGCTACAGTCGGGGCCGCCCGACGGCTGCCCGCACGCTGGCGCGCCTGTCCGCGCGCTGCGCGCCGTGGCGTACCGTCGCCACCTGGTATCTGTGGCGCAGCCTCGAGAGCGAGCCGATCCGGCACTGACAACAGCGCCTGCACTCCGGCGAGCCGTGACCCGGACGCCTTCCCCGCCACGTGCCTGACCTCCAGCCGCGCCAGCGATCCGACCCGTGCCTGCCCTCGACTCCGACACGACTGCGCTGGATCACGCGGCCTACCGCGCGGCCTACGGCCGCGGCGAGATTCGCGTCGACATCGAGCCGCAGCTCGCCTATCGTTACCTCAGCGCGCGCATGCTGCTGCCGCTGGTGATGCTCGCCCTGCTCGGTGTCGGCGTGGCGCTGGCGATGGCGGTGCACTGGTTTCCCGGCGTGCTCGTGATCATCGCCGGCTTCGTGCTGCCGCGCCTGACGCGCATGAGCGCTGCCGGGTTCCTGATGGCGCGCTCGCTCGACGACGCGACCGTCTATGCCGACCTGGTGCGCCTGGGCATCCTGCGCGTGGTCCGGCTGTAGCGCCTCAAGCCGGGCGCAGGCGTCCGTCCTCCAGCCGCAGCACCCGGTCGGCGCGGTCGGCCAGGCGCTCGTCGTGCGTGACCATCACCAGACTGGTGCCGCGCCTGCGGTTGAGCTCGAGCATCAGCTCGAACATCGCCTGGGCGTTGTCGCGGTCCAGATTGCCGGTGGGCTCATCGGCCAGCACGCAGGCCGGTTCAGTGACCAGAGCGCGCGCGAGCGCTGCACGCTGGCGCTCGCCGCCGGAGAGTTCCCCGGGCCGGTGCGCCAGCCGATGGCTCAGCCCGACCGCAGCCAGCCCGCTTTCGGCCCTTGCCCAAGCCTCGGCACGCGGCAGGCGCCGTACCAGCAGCGGCATCGCCACGTTCTCCAGCGCGCTGAACTCCGGCAGCAGGTGATGAAACTGGTAGAGGAAACCGAGCGCGCGATTGCGCAGCGCCGCGAGTGCAACCTGCCCGAGCGCATCGATCCGCTCGCCGCACAGGTGCACGCTGCCGCCGCTCGCCGCATCGAGTCCACCCAGCAGGTGCAGCAGCGTGCTCTTGCCCGAGCCCGACGCGCCGACGATCGCCACGCGCTCGCCCGCCTGCACGCGCAGATCGACACCGCGCAGTACCTGCACCTCGCCCAGCCCGGCGCCTTCACGGTACACCTTGGTCAGCGCGCTGCATTCGACAATCGCGGCCGGCACCGCTGCGCCCTCACTCATAGCGCAGCGCCTGCGCCGGGTTGATGCGTGAGGCGCGCCAGCTCGGATAGAGCGTGGCCACGAACGACAGCAGCAGCGATATGCCGGCGATGTACACGATGTCGCCGGAGCGCACCTCGGACGGCAGTTCGCTGATGAAGTAGATGTCCTTGGCGAGGAACTGCACCCCGAACGAGCGCTCGATGAACGGCACCACCACGTCGACGTTGGCGGCGAGCGCCACGCCGCCGGCCACGCCGAGCACGGTGCCGAACACGCCGATCAGCGCACCCTGGATCACGAAGATCCCCATCACGCTGGCTGGCGTCGCACCCAGCGTGCGCAGGATCGCGATGTCCGCACGCTTCTCGGTGACCACCATCACCAGCGTCGAAACGATGTTGAAGGCCGCCACCGCGACGATCAGCGACAGGATGATGAACATCATCCGCTTCTCGATCTCGACGGCGCGAAACCAGCCGGCGTTCAGCCGTGACCAGTCGGCAACGAAGGCGTCGCGGGTCATCGTCGCCGCCAGTTCGCGCGCCACGCGTGGCGCCTGCATCATGTCGGCGATCTTCAGGCGCACCCCGGACACATCATCGCCGAGCCGGAACAGCTTCTGCGCATCGGCCATGTGCACCAGCGCGAGTCCGGAGTCGAACTCGAAGTGCCCGGCCTCGAACAGTCCGGCGACGGTGAACTGCTTCAGCCGCGGGATCACGCCTGCCGGCGTGATCTGTCCCTGCGGCGCGATCAGCAGGACCTTGTCGCCGACCCCCACGCCGAGCGCACGCGCGAGTTCGGCGCCGAGCACGATGGCGAATCCGTCCGCGCGCAGCGCCTCGAGCGAGCCCCCACGCATGAAGTTCGCGAAATCGGCGACCTGGCTCTCCTGCTCGGGCAGGATGCCGCGGATGACCGCCCCGCGCACCACGCGCTCGTTGCCGAGCAGCCCCTGCGCGATCACGTACGGCGCAGTGCCGCGAACCGCGGGGTTGGCGGCGGCGAGTCTGGCGACCTGCTGCCAGTCCTTCAGTGCACCGTCGGCGCCGGAGATCTGGATGTGCGCGAGCACGCCGAGGATGCGGTCGCGCACCTCCTTCTGGAACCCGTTCATCACCGACACCACCGTGATCAGCACCGCGATGCCCAGCGCCATCCCCAGCATCGAGACCGCCGAGATGAACGAGATGAAATTGTTGCTGCGTTTGGCGCGCGTATAGCGCAGCCCGACGAACAGCTCGTAGGGGGTCACGAAGCGCGCGGGAAACGGGACAGGGCGGGATCCGATGGCCGGCGACGAAGCACCGCCAGGCGTGGTGCCCTGCGGCGGCGGCAGGGTCGGGACAAGGGCAGGACCACAGGCAGTGTGCCACAAGCGCGACGGCATTCCCGCACGGCGCGCGGTGACCGCCCTGCTAAACTGCGAGGTCACCCGTTGCCGGCCGCGCTGCGCGCCGTTCATGCCCTCCCGCCTGCCTTGGCCGCCCCGCTGCACGTCGATCTGCTGATTCCGGACCTGCTGTGGCAGGGCGAAGGCGCAACCGAGGTCATGCGCGCGCTGGCCGTCCCCACGCTCGAACGCTGGCTCGCCCGCGCCGGACTCGCCCGCCACCCTGCGCTGCCGGCACCGCACTGGCTGTGGCAGCAGTTCGTCCCCGCGGAGCAGCCCGCGCCGGCCGCCACTGGCGACGGCACGCACGGCGCCCTCCCGCCCGATCTGCCCGTGGCGCCGGTCACGCTCGCCTTAGACGGCGGCGATCCGGGCGCGCGCTGGTGGCTGCGCGCCGACCCGGTGCATCTGATCGTCGGCCGTACCGGTCTGCGGCTCGCACCGCCGCAGACGCTGCAGCTTCAGCCCCAGGAGGCGCGTGCGCTGGCCGATGCGCTCGCCGCGCATTTCGGCGCGGCCGGCCCGCAGCTTCAGGTGCTGACGCCTCAGCGGTGGTATCTCGGCGCCGATGCCGGGTTCGGACTGCAGACCACTGATGCAGCGACCGCCTGCCGCCTCGACATCGACACGGCGCTGCCGCGCGGTGCACAGCGCATGCACTGGCTGAGCGTGCTCAACGAGGTACAGATGCTGTGGCACGACCACCCGGTCAACCGCGCGCGCGAGCGACGCGGCGAACCGGTGGCCTCGAGCCTGTGGCTGCACGGCGGCGGACGGCTTCCCGCGGCGTTCCAGCCGACGCACGACGAGGTTGCCGGCGGCGACACGCTGGCTGCTG
>CANGUQ010000473.1 GCA_947456915.1 Betaproteobacteria bacterium | reverse complement strand
TCTGCCCCCGCTCGACGATCTGGGCACGCTGGTCGAGTCGGCACCCGAGCTTGCCCTGGCCCCGCCAGCGGAAGCCGCGCTGGAGGAGGCCGTGGCCGCCGCACTGCCGGCACCGGAGCGGGCCGAGGCTGCTGACAGCGCTGCAGCGGAAGCGGGCGAGGGCCCGATCGAGGCGGAAGGCACTGCAGGTCCGTCGGGCGCAGCCGCAGCCGATGCGGCAGGCGGTTCGACTGGACCGGGGGAGGGTGCAGCCGCAGAGCCGGAGGCCGAGCCCGGTGCGGGCGTAGCCGCAGCGACAGGCCCCGAAGCCCAGGCAGGGGCTGCCGCCGTCGATCCGGCGGTCGGCGGCGGCAGCTGAATCCTTGCGGGCGGTTCTGATTGCCAATCCGAAGGGCGGCAGCGGCAAGACGACGCTGTCGATCAATGTCGCCGGGTATCTGGCAGGACGGGGCTGCTCGACGCTGATCTGCGATCTGGATCGCCAGAAGTCGGCAACGGAGTGGCTATCGCTGCGTGCCCCGCAACTGCCGCTGATCCGCGGCCTTGGCGCGCGGGACGATGGGGCCCTGGAGCCGCAGCGACGCGGCGACTGGCTGGTGATCGACTCGCCGGCTGGGCTGCACGGCAAGAATCTGGCGCGCGCCCTGAAGCCGGCGCGGCGCGTGCTCGTGCCGCTGCAGCCTTCGCTGTTCGACATGGCGGCCACGCGCGATTTCCTGGAGACGCTGGCGCAGGAGAAGGCGGTGCGGAAGGAACGCGCCCTCGTGGGCATCGTTGCCATGCGGGTCGATCCACGTACGCGTGCGGCGGCGGCGCTCGAAGGATTTCTCGGTCAGTTCGATCTTCCAGTTCTCGCGTGGCTGCGTGATACGGCGCAGTATGCGAACGCTGCGCTCGAGGGCCGCTCGATCTTCGACCTGCCAGCGCATCAGGCCGCGCGCGACGTCGAGCAGTGGCAACCGATCGTCGAGTGGCTGGAATGGCCCGACCGGCCAGAGCGGGACACGGGGCCGGGCTGAACGGCAGTCGCGGCCCGGCTCCGTTTCCTCCCTTGCTGCGCCTCGCCATCGCCCTTGCTGCGATCGCAGCGAGGTTGACTGCGCGGGCAACTTCCTGCTATCTTCCATCCCTCAGACGCGGGGTGGAGCAGTCTGGCAGCTCGTCGGGCTCATAACCCGAAGGTCGTAGGTTCAAATCCTGCCCCCGCAACCAGTCATTCCGCGGCGCCGGGCCATCGCAGGTCTGCGACGCGAACACCGAAAGCCGCACTGTCCGTGCGGCTTTTGCATTTCCGGGCTCGCGCGGACGACACGGCCGGTTGTGGCGGTGGCCCGGCGTGCAGGCCTGGCCTGCCGATTGCTAGCCAATGGCGCGCTGGTCGCAGCCGCTGCCCGCAGACGCGCGGGTTGGGCGGTAAAGCACCAGCCCTGTGACCCCCGACCCCTTGAGGAAAGCACGATGAACGCCATCCACCGCTGCCTGATGACCACCACCGTCGCAACCCTGACCGTCGGCGGGCTGGCGTGCGCCGAAGCGGCAGCGCAGGGCGCTGGCACCTACCCGACCCGGTCGATCCGGATGGTCGTGCCGTTCGCTCCCGGGGGCATCTCCGATGTGCTCGGGCGCATCATCGCGCAGCGTCTGGGCAGCAGCCTCGGGCAACAGGTGGTCGTCGACAACCGGCCGGGCGCAGGTACCACGCTGGGTGCGGGCATCGTCGCCAAGGCGAACCCCGACGGCTACACGATCATGATCCAGGACATCACCACGCATGCGATCAACGCCACGCTGTACGCGAAACTGCCGTACGACTCGGTAAAGGACTTCACCGGCATCACGCTGGTGGCTGCCACGCCGCTCGCACTGGTGGTCAACCAGAACCTGCCTGCGAAGTCGGTGAGCGAACTGACGGCCCTGATCCGTGCCAAGTCAGGACAGATCAATTACGGCTCGTCGGGCAACGGCACGATCCTGCACCTGGCGGCCGAGATGTTCCGCACGATGGGCAAGTTCGACGTCACCCACGTGCCGTACAACGGCAGTGCGCCAGCCGTGGCCGCGTTGCTGGCCGATCAGGTCAATCTCGTGTTCGCGACGATGCCGGCCGCGCTGCCGCAGGTGAAGGCGGGCAAGCTGCGCGCGCTTGCCGTCACGACGGGCAAGCGCAATGCGGCGTTGCCCGATGTGCCGACGATGATCGAGGCGGGCGTTCCCGGCTTCGAGCTGGTGCTCTACAGCGGCATCATGGGGCCCGCAGCGATGCCCAGGGACGTGGTGGCCCGGTTGCACGCCGAAGTGGTGAAGATCATCGGCTCGGCCGAGGCGCGCGACGTGCTCGCCGCCCAGGGCGCCGAAGGTGTCACGTCGGCCCCGGAACAGTTCACGAAGTTCATCCAGTCCGAGATCGCCAAGCTCGGCAAGGTCGTGAAAGCCTCGGGCGCCAGAATCGAGTAGCGTCCCGCGCGGTGCCATGCGCTCGCCGCGGACGAGTGCTGCACGTCTCCTCCGCCATTCGAGTGCGCGTATCCGCTCCCATTCCGAACCCGTACAGGAGTCAACGCGATGATCCCTTCGCAACGCATTGCCTACGAGCCGATCATCGATCGCAAGCCGCTGCAACTCGACGGCGCCCGCCTCATCGTCTGGCCGATCGTGAACGTCGAAGTGTGGCGTATCGAGCGCGCCATGCCCCGCCAGGTCCTGCCGCCGCCCACGCACGTCACGACACTGCCGGATGTGCCGCACTGGGGCTGGCACGAGTACGGCATGCGCGTGGGCTTCTGGCGCATCAAGCGCGTGCTCGACCAGTTGAACATTCCGGCAACGCTCGCGATCAACGGCGCGGTGTGCACGGAGTACCGCCGCGTTGCGGAGGAGGCGCTGCGATCAGGGTGGGAGTTCATGGGCCACGGCTACGATCAGCGTCCGACTCACCAGGAACTCGATCAGCGCAACATGATTGCGCGCACCGTCGATTCGATCAAGGCGTTCACCGGCAAGGCGCCGGTGGGCTGGCTCGCACCGGGTCTGACCGAGACGCTCGACACGCCCGATCTGCTTGCCGAGGCAGGCATCCGATACAACGCGGACTGGGTGATCGATGATGAGCCGTGCACGATCCAGACGCGTAACGGCCCGATGGTGACCATGCCCTACACGGTGGAACTGAACGACATCTCGATGATGATGGTCTCGCGTCACCAGGCCGTCGAATTCGAACAGCGCTGCATGGACTACTTCGATTGCGTGTACGCGGAGTCCGCGCAGCGGCCCAAGGTGATGGCGATCGCCGTGCACCCGTACATCTCCGGTGTTCCGCATCGGATCGGCTACTTCGAGCGTGTCTTCACGCGCCTGTCGCAGCAGCCGGGCGTCGTGTTCTGGACCGGTGAGCGCATCCTCGACTGGTACCTGAAACAGCGCGGCTGAGGCCGCGCGGCGGCGGTACGGGCGCGTGCACTGCCCGGCAACGCCGCGCACGCGCTGCGCAAGTGCTTGATTGAAGGCGCGTTGCCCAGCGCGCTGGAAACGACACTGCGGAAACACGAAAATGGTGTTGCATCCGGCAGCGAGCGGGGGTAATATTCGCCTCCCCGTTCACCGCACCTCTGCTGGCCTGTTTCGCAGAGTCCGCGTGCAGGTCACAAGCATCGCGCAGGGCGCCGATGAACGAAGGCAGCAGTCGCAGCGATTCTCAACGATCGCGCCTCTGCCGAAAGCGGCGTCGCAACGGCGTCGGAATTCACGCTCTTTAACAAACTACAGCCGATAGGTGTGGGTG
>CANGUQ010000472.1 GCA_947456915.1 Betaproteobacteria bacterium | reverse complement strand
CTGCCACCTGCAGGCCGCCCCCACGGCTCGTGCGCGCGCTCGTGCTGCCCTGTGCGTTCGCCGCGGCGCTGGGTGCAGGCGCCGCGAATGCGCAGGACTTCCCCGTCAAGCCGGTCCGACTGGTCGTGCCGTTCGCTGCCGGCGGACCGAACGACCTGGCGATCCGGACGGTCGCTTCAAGGCTGCAGGAGATGTTCGCGCAGCCGGTCATCGTCGACTATCGCGCCGGGGCGAACGGCGCCATCGGCACGGAGTACGTCGCGAAGTCCCCGCCCGACGGCTACACGCTGCTGGTCATCTCCGCCTCGTACACGATCAACGCTGCGATGTCCTCGTCGCTGCCGTTCGATCCGCTGCGCGACCTGGTCGCGGTGAGCCCGCTGGCAACCAGCGACATCCTGCTGGTGGTCAATCCATCGGTGCCGGTGCGCAGCGTCCGCGAACTCGTTGCCCTGGCCCGTGCACAGCCGGGTCGCATCTCCTACGCATCGTCGGGTACCGGAGGATCGTTGCACATGGGCGGCGTGCTGCTGTCGCTCACCACCGGCACGCAGATGCTGCACGTTCCGTACAAGGGCGCGATCCTCGGACTCGCCGACGTGATCGGAGGTCACGTGGACTCGATGTTCGTGGCTGCGTCGGCGGCACTGCCGCAGGTGAAGTCCGGGAAGATCCGCGCGCTCGCCGTCGCGAGCCCTCGCCGTACCGCCTCGCTGCCCGACCTGCCGACGTTCGCCGAAGCAGGCTACTCCGGCGTCGAGGTGGAGTCACGCTACGGCATCCTCGGCCCGGGCGCACTGCCGCGTGAACTGGTCGCGCGGCTCAACGCTGCGATCGGGCGCGCACTGACGAGCCCGGACGTGCGCGAGCGCTATGCCCAGCAGGGTCTGGAAGCCACGCCCGGCGGCGCAACCGAGTACCAGACGTGGCTGCGCGAGGACATCGCGAAGTGGCGACGCGTGGTGGCTTCCGCGAAGATCCGTGCTGACTAGCCGTACGGTGGAAGCGCTCACCGGCGCACTGCGTTTCCATCCGCTCGCCGATCCCGATCGCGCGGATGCGCATCCGCGACCCCTCGAGCGTGCAGACCGGCTCAGGCGCGGGTGTGCCGGCCGCCGCGCGCGGCGACCTGGAACAGGATCGCCCGCGCAATCCCGCCGAGAGGCAGCACTTCGTCGACGCCGCCGCGGGCGATCGCCTCCTTCGGCATGCCGAAGACCACGCAGGTCTGCTCGTCCTGCGCGATGGTGGCGGCGCCCGCATCCTTCATCTCCCGCATGCCCGCAGCGCCGTCCTTGCCCATGCCGGTCAGGATGACCCCGATCGCGCTGCGCCCCGCCTGACTGGCCGCGGACCGGAACAGCACGTCCACCGACGGGCGGTGCCGGTTCACCGGCAGGTCCTGCGACAGCTCGGCAACGTAGCCGGTACCGCTGCGTCTGACCCGCAGGTGCGAGTGCCCGGGCGCGATGTAGGCGTGCCCGCGCAGGATGCGCTCGCCCTGCTCGGCCTGCTTCACCGTGATGCGGCACACGCTGTCGAGACGGCGGGCAAACGACCCGGTGAAGGCCTCGGGCATGTGCTGCGCGATGACGATGCCGGGCACGTCCGCCGGCAGCGGTTCCAGCACGTCGCGGATCGCCTCGGTGCCGCCGGTCGACGCGCCGATGATGATCAGCGTCTCTGACCCGACGGCCCCACCCGGGCGCGGGGGAGGCGTGTCGCTGCCGCGTGCCGGCTCCGCCGCTGGCGCGCGACGCAGCGCCCTGGCGCCTGCGGCGCTGCGGATCCCCTCGGCGATACGGACAGGACGGCTCGTCGCACCCGATGCCGGCCGCATCCCGGGCAGGGCGACGGGATCGAGGGCACCGGATTGCGATGCGTGCACCGCGGCCTCGGCTGCGTGCCCTGCCGCCGGTGACACCATCACCACCGGCGCGGGGCACAGCCGCAGCAGCCTCTCGGCAACGCCCGGCCCCCACGCCTTCAGCGTCTCGACGCTGAGCGTGATCACATCCGGGGCGAGCGCGCGCAGCCCCTCGCGCGCGAGCAGCGAGCCCGGCCCATCCGCCACCACCTCCATGTCCGGCTCGGCGCCGATCAGTCCGGCAGTCATCCGCCGAACCTGCGCCGAATCGTCGATCACCACGACACGCAAGCGGCGCGCGATCGCCCCCGACGCGATCGGCGATTGAACGATCGCGCTCATCTGTACCGGCACGCGCGCTGCGGGGTGCGCCCGACGGGGAGCGCGTGCAGCGCGATCATCGCGCGGCTCCGGCACCCTCGGCGAGCTGATAGACGGTCTTGCCGCGCAGACGGAACAGATCGGTCGCGTGATAGAAGTTCTCCGAGTGCCCGGCAAAGAGCAGTCCGTCGGGCCGCAGCAGCGGAACGAACCGGCGCAGGATCCTGTATTGCGTCGGCTTGTCGAAGTAGATCATCACGTTGCGGCAGAAGATCGCATCGAACGGCCCGGTGACCGGGTAGCGCTCGTCGAGCAGATTGACTTTCTGGAAGCGCACCATCGCAGCGACTTCCGGCCGCACCCGCACCAGCCCGTCGGAGCCGCTGGCGCTGCGCTGGAAGAAGCGACGGATGCGCTCGGGCGACAACCGCTCGACGCGATCCATCGTGTAGGCGCCCGCTTCAGCCTTGGCGAGCACGGCGGTGTCGACGTCGCTCGCGACGATACGCACCCGTGGAGTGTTCATGCCCGTCGCCTCGATTGCGGCGATCGCCATCGAATAGGGCTCCTCGCCAGTGGAGGCCGCTGCGCTCCACAGCACGACCTCGCGCTTCGCCGACACCCTGCGAATCAGCTCCTTGAGTTCGTCGAAGTGATGCGCCTCGCGAAAGAACGACGTCAGGTTGGTCGTCAGCGCATTGGTGAACGCCTCCCACTCGGCGCCACGCGGCCTTTCGAGCAGCCGGAGATAGTCGGCAAACCGGACCAGGCCGTGCGCGCGCAACCGGCGCGCAAGGCGGCTGTACACCATCTCCATCTTGCCGGGATTGAGCTGGATACCGGCGTGGTCGTAGATCAGACGCCGGATCCGCTCGAAGTCCTCGCGGGTGAACTCGAACTCCTTGCCCAGCGGCGGCAGGGCAGCGACCGGCGATTCGACGTGGGTGCGGGCATTCATCATGGTGGCGACATCAGGCTGCTTCGCAGGGCAGACAACGGGCGGCGGATTCGCCGGACTGGCGCAGGCGCGCGGCGCCCGGATGAACGTCGTTCAGGGTCAGCGTGACGCCGCAGAGTCGCCGGCCGGCATCGCGCTGCAGTCCACCACCCGCCTGCCGCAGTGGCACTTGCGCATCTCCTCCGGGGCGACCCGCAGGCCGATGCAGCTCCCCACAGGCGCCGAGGCGCGGGCGTACCCGATCACCGCCGTGGGGCCGCACCGCCGGGGACTCGCTGCTGCGCGCGCTCCCGCCCGCAGGAGCGCGCGGCTTGCGCCGGCACGATCGTGGCTGCCGTACCCGCGGACGCTCCTGCACACAGGATCGGGCACGGGCGCAGGCGATGCGCAGCGCGCATCAGCGCGGATCGCCGTCGCGACCGAGCGACGGCTTGTGCGCAACCGTCGCGCGCGCTTCGATTGCACCCGCGCGATCAGCGAGTCCGCCCAGGACCTGTTCGATCGGCGCTCGCCCCGGTGCCGTGGCCAGCTCGCGCTCGATGGCAGCGAACATCTGCTCGATCGTCTCGACGCGCTCGCGGCAACTGTCGAGCAGTTGCGTGGTGACGTCGCGGAACTGCAGCGCGCCTGCCGCCT
>CANGUQ010000471.1 GCA_947456915.1 Betaproteobacteria bacterium | reverse complement strand
CTGACACCAGCCCTGCGGCGAGCAGCGCCGCCAGCAGGATACCCGGCGCCTGCGCCGGCACGCTCATCGCGGTGCGTAACGCAGCGTGAGATAGAACTCGCGCTGCGGCTGCGCATACCCGAACGCGGTCTCGTAGGTGCGATTGGTCGCGTTGTTCACGCGCAGACCCAGCGTCCAGTCGCGCGACAGCGTGCGATCGGCGCGCAGATCGGCCACCATGAAGCCGCCGAGTGCGACCGTGTTCGCGGTGTTCTCGAACCTCCGGTCCACCGCCAGCACGCTCGCGCCCAGCCGCCAGGCACCGAGTGCGACATCCGCACTGGCCTTCGCGGTGTTGCGTGCGCGCCGCGGCAGCAGCCTCTGCGTGACGTTGTTCAGCGGCTCGACGCTCTCCACCGTCGCTCCCAGCGCCCACGGGCCGAGCTGTCCCGACCACGTCGCGGTGACGCCGTCGATCGAGCTCGACGGGATGTTCTGCGGCAGCGGGCCCGGGGTGATGAAGCCGCGGATGCGGTTCTGGAACTGCGCCACGCGCAGTTCGTGGCCGCCGCTCGCGTAGCGCACGCTCAGCTCGTTGTGCCGTCCCTCCTCGGGCTGCAGCAGCGGATTGCCGAACCCGGGGAAGTAGAGCTGATTGAAGCTCGGCGCGACGAAGCTGGTGCCGGCGCTGGCAGCCACGCGCAGTCGCGGCGTCAGGTCGTAGCCGTATCCGACCGATCCGGTGTCCTGCGTGCCGAACTGCGAGTTGCGATCGTGCCGCACGTTTGCCTGCCACACGTGCGCACCGAGCCCGCCGGTGAGTCCGGCAGCGACCGAGTCGATCGCGCGTGAACCGACCTGGTACGGCGCGCCCGGGCGGGAAACCGTCTGCTCCAGGCGCTCGGCGAGCACCAGCAGCGAGCCCAGAGGCGTGACGAAGCGGTTCTCCCAGCCCAGCTGGTCCTGCCGGGTGGTGAAGCGCCCGAGGTTGAACGAAGAGGCCGCGGTGATTCCGTCGGTGACGTCCTGGCTGCGCGCCGCGCGCAGTGCGGTCTGCCAGGCCGGGAACACCCGGCCTTCGACAGCGAGCGTGGCCACATCGCTGATCAGCCGGCGCCGCGCATCGCTGCCCGGCCCGTCGTCGAAGCCGGCGGTCGATTGCGCGCGCAGCACGCTCGCGCGGGCGCGCCAGTCGGCGTTGAAGCGATAGCCGGCGGCGAGGCTGCCCGAGGTCTGGCGGAAGCCGTCGCGATCGGGGTTGAAATTGCCGAATGGCACGTTGGAGTTGGTCGCAGAGAACCCCGTCGTCTCGGTACCCTGCGCGTGTGCGGCGAGGTCCCACGACTCGCTGCCGGCGCGAAAGCCGGCGCCGAGTTCGGAGAACCGGTTCGACCCGATCGTCGCGCTCGCCACGGGCGCGAAGCCCTGCTGCCCGCGCCGGGTGAAGATCTGGATCACGCCGGCCACCGCGTCGCTGCCGTACAGACCGCTGAGCGGGCCACGCACGATCTCGATGCGCTCGATCTGATCGAGCGGCAGGTTGTCCAGGGGCGGCGTGCCCAGCGTGGCCGATCCGTAGCGCACGCCGTCGATCAGGACCAGCGTGTGCCGTGCTTCCATCCCGCGCAGGAACACGCCGCTGACCTGACCGCGACCGCCGGTGGCGTTCATCTGGATGCCGGGCTGCTGCGCGAGCAGCTCCGGCAGTGTTCTTCCCGCAGCGCGCTCGATCTCGGTACGCTCGAGCACGGTGACTTCGCCGAGTTGCTCGTCCACGCGCGCAGGCTGGCGGGTAGCGGTGATCACCACCGGCGAGAGCGTGGTCGGGGCGCGCGCCGTGACGGGCGCCGCCTGTGCGCGCACGGCCGCAGGCAGCACGGCAAGCAGCGCGGCAAGCACCGCGGCCTGCCGGTGTAGGGGGTACGACATCGGGTCTCCTGTTCGCGCACGCCCCGTGCGCATCGGCTTCGGGATGGCACCGAAGCCCCGGGAGACCCATCGAATCGCGTACGCGCAGCCGCGTCGTGATCCGACAACGCGCCCCGCGACGTCAGCACCGTTCGCGGCAGGCCGGTATCCGGGCTTGCGGGCATCTCCGGGCGCGCGATTGCGCGCGACCCTTCGAACAGAGCGGCTTCCTTCCCGGATGAACGTCCATCCAGTGGAACTGCAGCCGTCCTCGACTCGCTCACCGTTGCGGGGGCAGCGCCGGCCTTGCAGCGCTGTCGAAGCTGCTGCTCCGACGTTGCCGCTCACCGGCTTCCCGTTCAACTGCGCGCGCCTCCCAGCACGCGCAGCACCTGACGCACGACCAGAATACGCCGACGGCAACGACGCCGCAACGCATCGCGCGGGCGCAAGTAGAGGCAAGCCCGAGGACGGTGCGGAAGAGGGCGCGGCGTGCCCCCGCGGTGGACCGCCCGCCGTGTGCGGCGAGCGCGCCGGTCAGGGCCGACAGCGCTGCTCAGTCGTACAGCACCACGCTGCGGATCGATTCGCCCGAGTGCATCAGATCGATCGCGGTGTTGATCTCGGCGAGCGGCATCGTGTGCGTGATCAGTTCGTCGATGCGGATGCGCCCGTCCATGTACCAGTCGACGATCTTCGGCACGTCGGTGCGCCCGCGTGCGCCGCCGAACGCGGTTCCCTTCCACGTGCGCCCGGTCACCAGCTGGAACGGCCGTGTGCTGATTTCCTGCCCCGCGCCGGCGACTCCGATGATCACCGACACGCCCCAGCCGCGGTGGCAGCACTCGAGCGCCTGGCGCATCAGCTCGACGTTGCCGACGCACTCGAAGCTGTAGTCGGCGCCGCCGTCGGTGAGTGCGACCAGATACGGCACCAGATCGCCCTCGACCTCGCGCGGATTCACGAAGTCGGTCATGCCGAATGCGCGGCCGAGTGCCTCGCGCGCCGGGTTCAGGTCGACGCCGATGATCCGGTTGGCGCCGGCGAGGCGTGCGCCCTGCACGACGTTCAGGCCGATCCCACCCAGCCCGAACACCACGACGTTGGCGCCGGGCTCCACGCGCGCCGTGTTGATCACTGCGCCGATGCCGGTGGTGACGCCGCAGCCGATGTAGCAGACCTTGTCGAATGGCGCGTCCTCGCGGATCTTCGCCAGCGCGATTTCCGGCAGCACGGTGTGGTGGGCGAAGGTCGAGCAGCCCATGTAGTGATGGATCGTCCGTCCGCCGATCGAGAAGCGGCTGCTGCCATCCGGCATCACGCCCTTGCCCTGCGTGGTGCGGATCGCTGTGCACAGATTGGTCTTGCGCGACAGGCACGATTTGCACTGGCGGCACTCGGGCGTGTACAGAGGAATGACGTGATCTCCCTTCTTCAGCGTGGTCACACCCGGCCCCACGTCGACCACGATGCCCGCGCCCTCGTGACCGAAGATCACCGGGAACAGTCCTTCCGGGTCGCCGCCGGAGCGGGTGAATTCGTCGGTGTGGCACACGCCGGTGGCCTTCAGCTCGACCAGCACCTCCCCGTATCTCGGACCGTCCAGATCGACGGTTTCGATCACCAGCGGTTCACCCGCGGCGTAACAGACGGCAGCTTGCGTTTTCATCGATCGGTCCTCGGCAGTCGACGGTGCACCGGTATCCCCGACGGTGCGCTCGATCGTGACGATAACAGTTCGCTGGCAGCGGCAGCGCACTGCCACGCGCCGCGTGCCCGGCGGCGATATCCCGCCCGTGCAGCGCGCTCGCCGCGCCGCAGTCGCGCGGGCAGGGCGCGCCGCTGCACCGCGCAGGTGCCTGCCGGCAGGCAACTCCTCGGTGGGCTGCCGGCGCGGCGCAGCGG
>CANGUQ010000470.1 GCA_947456915.1 Betaproteobacteria bacterium | reverse complement strand
GTCGGCACCCAGCTGCGAGGGGTCGGCGTACAGATTGCGCACGCCGGCGCAGTGCGCCTGCGCGCGCACCCAGCGCAGCGGCAGCGCAAACCGCGACGCCGCTGCGCGCACGGCATCGTCGATGTCGGCAGCGCCGACACTGCAGGCGACGATCGTCCGCAGCGGCGGCAGCGCCGACCACGCAGCGACGAGCGCCGCGGCATCGATACGGCCGGCGGGCAGCGTCGCCTCCCGTTCGAAGCGTCCGGCCACCGCAGCGCGATCGCCCGGGTGCATCGCCCACTTCAGCCGCGAATTGCCGACGTCGACGGCGAGGATCACGCGTCCTCCGCCAGCAGGGCGGCGCTGCGCCGACGCGTGGTCGCCGTCGTACGCCCGCCTTCGATCAGTTCCCCGCTGAACACGCGACGCACCTGCGTCCCGGTGTCGATGCGCAGTGCGCCGTGTTCATCGACGCCGAGCATGCGCCCGCGCACCACCTGACCGTCGGGCAGCACCACCCGCACCGGCCGGTTCTGGCTCGCACTGCATGCCTGCCACTGCTGGCGAAATCCGCCGAAGCCCTCGCGCTCGAAGCGCTCGAGTGCACTCGCC
The DNA here is from genome assembly GCA_947456915.1 of Betaproteobacteria bacterium. Taxonomy (GTDB): domain Bacteria; phylum Pseudomonadota; class Gammaproteobacteria; order Burkholderiales; family CAIKXV01; genus CAIKXV01. The sequence goes on along the minus strand of CANGUQ010000470.1, from coordinate 3,206 downwards.
AGCGCCGACAGTACGGCTGCGAGAATCGAGTTGCGATCGAGATCGCGCAGCCCGGCGCGCGCAAGGTCGATCGCTGGCTGGTCGATCGCCGCGAGCGCCTGCGGCGGCAGTCGCACGTTGAGTCCGATGCCGATCACTGCGGCGCACGGACCGAACATGTCGCCCCTGATCTCGGTGAGCACGCCGGCCAGCTTGCGCCGACCGACCATCACGTCGTTCGGCCAGGCGAGACTGACCTCGCGCAGGCCGAGTGTGCGCAGCGCCTCGGCGATCGCCAGTCCGACCACGAGGCTCAGGCCGGACAGCTGCGCCGGGCCACGATCGAACCGCCAGAGAACCGAGAAGGTGAGCGCCGCGCCGGGCGCGCTCACCCAGCGGCGGTCGAAGCGGCCGCGCCCGGCGCTCTGCCACTCGGCGAGCAGCACCGTGCCGTGCTCGGCGCCAGCCTCGGCCTGCAGCGCGAGGGCGGAGTTCGTCGATTCGCAGTGGTCGAGCACGGTCAGCTGCAGAGCGCGCGCGGCGCGGCCGAGCATCGCGCACACGCTCTGCGCATCGACCCAGACAACCGGCTGCAGCAGCCGGTAGCCGCGGCCGCGCGTGCGCTCCACCTGCAGTCCGGCGCGCTCGATCGCCCGCACGGCACTCCAGATCGTGCTGCGGACGACGCCGAGGTCGCGGGCAAGCTGCTCGCCGGAGACGACCGTTCCTGCGCCGAGCCGGCGCAGCACGGCAAAGGCGTGCGGCGCGAGTTTGCGCCGGGCGGCCAGCCGGGCTGCCTGAGCCATCGCCCGCTTCGACGGACGCGGGTCGCCTGAGGGGTGCGGGCTGCGCATCGGCTTTGCTGGGAATCGGGTGCAGGGATGCTAGCACGCGGGCGCTGCGTTCCGGCTCGCCCCCGCCTCGCCACGCACGGCAGCCGGATGTCCGCCCACGCGCTGCCGCGGTCGGGGCCCGCCGGTCCACCCGGGCGTGGCGCCGGCGCCCGCGGACGCCGCGATGCGGCCACGACCTGATAAGCTGCCAGCACCGACGGACGCGGAGCACGCGCCGCAGAGCGCGTCAACGACCCGCCGGCGCCCGAGGATCGAGGAGCTGCCATGCCAATGACGCCTGCGTACCGCACGGCGATCGCCGCTGCCGCCGTGTTCGCCGCAGCACTGCCTGCCGCAGCGCCGCTGCTGGCGCAGGGCACCTTCCCCGCGCGGCCGATCCGCGTGATCGTGCCGTTCACGCCGGGCGGCTTCACCGACCTGATGACACGCGCCGTCGGCGAACCGCTCGCGCGCAGCGTCGGCCAGCCGGTGGTGATCGACAACCGCCCTGGCGCCAACGGCATCATCGGCGCCGAGATCGTCTCCAGGGCGAACGCGGACGGCTACACGATCGGCATGGTGATCGCCGGCCACGCCGCGAGCCAGGCGCTGTACGAGAAGCTGCCGTACCACGCGGTCAACAGCTTCGCGCCGATCTCGCTGGTCGGCGTCGCACCGCTGGTGCTGGTGGCCTCGAACGCGTTCGCGGCGAAGGACCTGAAGGAACTGCTCGCGGTGGCGCGCGCGAAACCGGGGACGCTGTCGTTCGGCTCCAGCGGCGTGGGCGCGGCGGCGCATCTGACGATGGAACTGCTCGCGCAGCAGCAGGGACTGTCGCTCACGCACGTGCCCTACAAGGGCACCGCGCCGGCACTCGCCGACCTGATGGGCGGGCACATCCAGATCATGTTCGACACGCTGTCGGCGATGCTGCCGCAGATCCGCGCCGGCAAGATCCGCGCGCTCGGCCTGTCGAGCGAGACCCGCTGGAGCGCCGCGCCGGAGATTCCGACGATCGCCGAGGCCGGCATCCCCGGCTTCGTGTCGGGGTCGTGGGCCGGCCTGCTCGGGCCCGCAGGCACCCCGCGCGCGGTGGTCGACCGGCTGTCGAGCGAGATCGCGAAGATCGTGCGCACGCCCGAGACGCGCGCGCGCATCGTCGAACTGGGCGCCGAGCCGGTCGGCAACACGCCCGACGAGTTTCGCCGCTTCATGGATGCGGAGGTCGCGCGCTGGGCGAAGGTGATCACCCAGGCGATGATCCGCATCGAGCAGTAGCGTGGCGGCGGACGCGCTGCACGCGCGCGAAGCCGCGGCGCTGCACCAGCGGCGCCGGCTGCTCGTCTGGGGCGGCGGGCTCGCAGCGATCGCTCCGGCAGGACCGCTGGCACAGCCAGCCGCGTGGCCGAGCAGGCCGATCCGCATGATCGTGCCGTTCGCCCCCGGCGGGGTGACCGACGTGCTCGCCAGACTGCTGGCCACGCGCTTCAGCGAAACGCTGGGGCAGCCGGTGACGGTCGACAACCGCGCCGGCGCCGGCGGCAACATCGGCGCCGAGATCGCGGCGAAGGCGCCAGCCGATGGCCATACGGTGCTGTTCTCCTCCGCGGCGCTGGCGGTCAATCCCAGCCTGTACAAGGCGCTGTCCTACGATCCGCTGAAGGACCTGATACCGGTGACGGCCGTTGCCTCGTCGCCGCAGTTGCTCGTTGTGCATCCCTCCGTGCCGGCGAAGACCGCGAAGGAACTGGTGCTGCTGTCGCGCCGGCGCGGGGGCGGGCTCAACTTCGGCTCCAACGGCGTGGGCACGACCAGTCACCTGGCTGGCGTGCTGTTCGCCTCGCTCGCGGGGGCGGAGATCACGCACGTGCCCTACAAGGGCGCGGGCTCGGTGGTGGGCGCAGTGCTCGCCGGCGAAGTCGACATGAGCTTCTTCGCCACGTCGGTGGCGATGCCGCATCTGAAGAGCGGGCGCCTGCGTGCGCTCGCGGTCACCACCATCAAGCCCACGGCGCTGCTGCCCGAGCTGCCGCCGCTCGACCGGTTCCTGCCCGGCTTCGACACCGACAACTGGTTCGGCGCGTTCGTCGCTGCCGGCACGCCCAGACCGGTGATCGATCGACTGAACGGCGAGACCCTGCGCGCGATGAAGACTGCCGAGATGCGTGCCGCGTTCGAGCGCGACGGACTCGACGCGCTGGGCTACGGACCGGCGGAGTTCGCGCTGTTCTTCCAGCGCGAGATGGAGAAGTACGCGAAGCTGGTCCGGTTGTCGGGCGCCCGGGCGGACTGACCGGCTTGCGCGAGTGGGCGTACGGATGGGTTTACCAGAACTCGAGCCAGCGCACTGCCACGCTCGCCAGCTGGCAGCACCACTACAACTGGCATCGCCCC
>CANGUQ010000469.1 GCA_947456915.1 Betaproteobacteria bacterium | reverse complement strand
GTGTCCGGTGGCGGTGGGCGCGGCGGCGGTGGGCGCTGCAGCGGTGTGTCCGGCGGTGCGCAGCGTGACCGCCGCGCGCGGCCCGTCCCGTGCTAGGTCGCGGTCGAGCAGCATCGCGTCGCCGTAGCTGAAGAAGCGGTAGCGCTGCGCGACCGCGTGAGCGTAGGCGCGACGGATGGTGTCGGTTCCGGCGAACGCCGCGACCAGCATCAGCAGCGTCGACTTCGGCAGGTGAAAGTTGGTGATCATGCGATCGACGACGCGAAACTCGAACCCGGGCGTGATGAACAGGTCGGTTTCGCCGCTGCCCGGGCGCAGCCGGCCCTCGCGCGCCACCGTCTCCAGCGTGCGTACGACGGTAGTGCCCGCCGCGATCACCCGCCCCCCGGCGGCGCGCGTCGCGTCGATCGCCGCGACCGTCGCCTCGGGCAGCGACCACCACTCGCGGTGCATCACGTGACGGGACAGATCGTCGTCGCGCACCGGCTGGAACGTGCCGGCGCCGATGTGCAGCGTGAGAAACGCGCGCTGCACCCCGCGTGCGGCGAGCGCCTCGAGCAGCGGTGCATCGAAGTGCAGGCCGGCGGTGGATGCCGCGACCGCGCCGGGCGCACGCGCGAACACCGTCTGGTAACGGCGCTCGTCCGCCAGTTCCGGCCTGCGTTCGATGTACGGGGGTAGCGGGAGTTCGCCCTGTGCATCGAGCACGTCGAGCACGGCCGCGGCGCGTCCTGCCACCTCGAATCGCAGCACGAACAGCGCACCGCGGCGCTCGATCATCGTCGCGCTGACATCATCACCGAACAGCAGGCGCCCCCCGGGCGCCGGCTTGTGGCTCGCGCGCAGGTGCACGAGCGCCGTGTCGCCGGCCAGCACACGCTCGACCAGCACCTCCACGCGCCCGCCGGTCTCGCGCCGCCCGAACAGCCGCGCCTTGATCACCCGCGTGTCGTTGAACACCAGCAGATCGCCGGGCGAAAGCAAGTCCGGCAACTCGGCGAACTGCCGATCGGCCAGTTCACCGCGCACCGGGTCGACGCACAGCAGCCGACTCGCGGTACGCACCGGCGGTGGAACCTGCGCGATCAGCTCCGGCGGCAGCGGGTAGTCGAAATCGGACAGACGCATCCGCGCCGGTTTAACACACAACCGCCACCACCGCCCGCCAGCAGGAATCCAGCAGGACCCGACCGGAACCAGAAAAAGGGGCCAGGCCCCTTTTTGTTCCCGTTGAAAAAGGGGTCAGGGTCGATTTCCGTGCGCGCGCCGCGAGTCCCCGGAACCCGGAAATCAACCCTGACCCCTTTTTCTATGCGAGTCCCCGGAAACCGGAAATCGACCCTGACCCCTTTTTCTATTTCTGTGGCTCCGGCCCCTTCTTCGGCTCGGCGGGCCGGGGGGGGCCCCTCGGGCGCTGGGCAAGCGGAATCCAGGACACGCTGACGTCGCCGCGCAGGAAGGTCTGGCACGCCATCCGCCAGCCGGCGGCGAGATCGGCCTCGGTGAGGTGCCTGCGCTCCTTCTCCTTCACCGCATCGGTATTGGCGAGACCGGACTCGATCCGGCAGCGGCAGGTACCGCAGATGCCGCCACCGCACTTGAACGGGATACCGCCCTTTTCGCGGATCGACAGCCGCAGCAGATTGCTGTCCTCGGGACCGGTGATCACCTTGTTGTCGCCGGTGATGAGCGTGACTCGAATCATCGCGCAACCTTCTTCCAGCCGCCCCGCAACGGCGCCCACCGCCCGCCTGCCGGCGCTCCGATGACGCCTGCCTGCGCCCGGATCACATCCGCCAACATCACGACGCGCACCGCCGCGGCTCGATCTCGCTCACGCCGGCGCGCGCGAGCGACCGCAGTTCGGCACGCGCCTGCTCGATCGTGTCGAAACGCGGCAGGAACTTCGACGCGATGCGGTTGACCACGGGCGGCTGCGCGGCATCGATGATGTCCACGGTGCACGCCGTTCGTACGCGGGCGATGACGAAGCTCGCGCGATCGCGCCCGCAGAAGCGGTAGTCCCACGTTTCCACCGGCTCCATGCCGGTGCCCGGCTCGGTGCGGAACTGTCCGGTTCTGCTGGTGAGGATCACGAACACGCCGCCGCCGCCGGGCTGTCCTGCACGAGATCCTGGGTGAGTTCGAGGTCGTCCCGTATCCACAGCTGGCAGCACAACCGCAGCCCCTGCTCCAGCCGTTCACCGAGCAGTTTCTGCTCCTTCCAGTTGGGCTCGGGCAGGTGCTCCGCTCCGGCCAGGATGCGGCTCGCGCACGTGCCGCACCGGCCCATGCCGCAGCGGTACTTCAGGTGCGGCCACGGGAACTGCTTGATGCCTGCCCGAACGACGAGGTTGGTCTCGGGCTTGACCTCGCCTTCGTAGCGTTGGCCGCCTGCATGGATCACGATTTTCGGCATCTTTTGTATCCAATCGCGCTTGATCGTCCTGACAAGTTCGACTTGAATCAGCAAAATAGTGCCATTCAAGGTGCTTCGAGCAGTGGATTTCTGCGCCTCAAGCGCGTATTGTATACATCGGTGTCGGGTTCGGGTTCGACCGATTCGGGATCGCAGCGCAGCAGGCGGGGACCGGTATCTGGCAATCACCGCGGGCGCCCCGCTCGAGATGACTGCCTCGCTGCCCAGTCGGCGAGGGCCGGTATCCCGCGATCGCCGCGGGCGCCCTGCTCGAGGTGGCTGCCTCGCAGCGCAGTCGGCGGGGACCGGTATCCGGCGACCACGGCGAGTACGTGTCAACGGGCAGTCCGCGCCGGTCGGCGCTGCGCGGCGGTCGGCAGCAGTTCGACATCCGCAGGTCGCAGTCCGCACGTTGCAGTTCGCACTTCGCAGTTCGCAGTTCGCAGGCCTCAGTTCGCAGTTCGCAGTTCGCAGTTCGCAGGTCTCAGTTCGCAGTCCGCACCTCTCGGTCGGGGCACCGACCGCACCGATCGCCCCGATCCCCCTGACTGCACCACCCGTCCATCCCTCTGCGGGGCCGCGCCGATCCGCGCACCCCTTCCCGCCACCCCTCGTACCAGGAGCCCGTCGCCATGTCGCAGCCGCTGATGAACGCCGATGAATTCCGCACCGCGCTCGAGCGCGCGATCCAGGGCAAGACCGCGACCAGGGCGCCGTTCAGCATCGCCTGGGCCGCTGGCAAGCTCTCGCGCGCCCACCTCGCGCGCTGGGCGGAGAACCACTATCACTACGTCGGCCCGTTCGCCGAGTACCTCGCCTACGTCTATGCGCGCATGCCCGGCGGCGGCGCATTCACCGACGCCAAGGACTTCCTCCTGCACAACATGTACGAAGAGGAGATCGGCGGCGATCGCCACACCGATCTGCTGATCCGCTTCGCCGAGGCCTGCGGCACCACACGCGAGCGTGTCATCGATCCGGCGAACATGTCGCCGACCACGCGCGGCCTGCAGGGCTGGTGCTATTCGGTGGCGATGCGCGAAGACCCGATCGTCGCAGTGGCAGCCCTGGTGGTCGGACTCGAGTCGCAGGTGCCGTCGATCTATCGCAAGCAGACGCCGACGCTGCGCGAGAAGTACGGCTTCAGCGAGGAGGAGGTCGAGTTCTTCGACCTGCACATCGTGTCCGACGAGATCCACGGCGAGCGCGGCTATCAGATCGTGCTCGAGCACGCGAACACGCCCGAGCTGCAGCAGCGCTGCCTGAGCATCTGCGAGACCGCCGCGCAGATGCGGCTGCTGTACACGACCGCGCTGTACTGGGACTACGTGGCGCAGGATCTGCCGCCCTCGGAGATCGACGGTCTGGGCAGCGCGGCGCCGGTGC
>CANGUQ010000468.1 GCA_947456915.1 Betaproteobacteria bacterium | reverse complement strand
GAGGTGCTGCGTGCCGGTGGCAGCAGTCTCGCGCAGGTCGTGCGCAGCGACCAGTACTTCACCGGCTGGGAGCCGGTGACGCACTATCACCCGGTGCGCGCGCGGCGGTTCAAGCCGCTGATCGCGCCCACCACCTCGGTGCTGCAGCCGCAGCTGTGGCTGCCCGAAGCCCAGCTCGAGGCGGAGTTTCTCGCGCTCACGCCCGAGTTCGGCGCACCGATCGAGGCCGTGTATCCGCCGGGGCTGCACGTGCCGTCGACCTCCGGTTTCGCGCCGGTGCTGCGCGCCGGCGACTACGTCTTCGTCGCCGGCTTCATGGCGGCGCACCAGCCGGGCGATCTGGGCGGCATCGCCCCCGAGGCAAGAGTCCCCGACGGCCACCTGTGGAAAGGCAACAGGATCCGGCTGGAGACCGACTACGCGATGCGGGAGAAGATCGCGGTGGCGGTGGAGGCGGCCGGCGGGAGCCTCGCCCGCACGGCCAAGCTGCAGGTCTACCTGCGCGACCTGAACGACCTGCCGGCGTGCAAGGACGTGCTGCACCGGTGGTTTCCGCGGCGGCGGCCGGCGATCAGCTTCATTCCCACCGCCACGCCCGGATTTGCGATCGAGGATGCACGCCTCGAGATCAACGCGCTCGCGCTCACCGCAGACGGCTCCACGCCGCTGCGCCACATCGATGGCGGCTTCCACACCGGTATCGACGGCCAGACCGCGGCCGTGCAGGCAGGCGACCTGCTGCTGTGCTCGGCGCTGCTCGCCGCCGACGAGGACGGGCTGCTGCCCGGGTGTGCGCCCGACCCGCGCCAGCCGTACTTCGGCTGCGAGAGCGAGGCGCAGATGCAGGCGATCCTCGATCGCGCGCAGTGCCTGTGCGAACGCGCAGGCACCACGCTGAGCAACATGACGCGGCTGCAGCTGTTCGTCACCGGCGCTGCCCAGGTGCCGGGAGCACTGCGCGCGCTGCAGCAGCGGCTTCCCGGCCTGCCGCTGCCGCTGTCCGTGGTGATCGTGCCCGGACGCCTGCCGGTTCCGGGCTGCACGGTGATGGCCGAACTGTGGGTGTGGGCACCGTGACCGATCGAGGTACGCTGCTGCCGTGGCGGGCCACGCTCATCGCCCGCGCTGACCGGCCGCGCTGACCGGCCGCGCTGACCGGCCGTGCTGGCCCGCCACGCTGACCGGCCGGGACGACTCGCCGCGCGCGCCTGCCGGCACGCGGTACGCATCGTGCGCCAGCCTGTCTGCGGCGGCTGCCCTGCACCGCGCGGCATGGCGTAGCCGAGTCGCCTCGACCAGCGGCGCTTGCGTTAGAGTGCGAGCGGTCGCGTTTCACAGCCACTGTGAAGCGGGCGATCCGTGTCCGCCTGTTCACCGTCCCTCTCATCCTGACCCCGATGCTTCTGCTCCGTCTCAGGACGTTCGTGCTGTGGTCGATCGGCCTGTTCGCGCTGCTGATCGTGACCGGGTATCTCGCGGTTCCGCCGCTCGTCAAATCGATCGCGACCACGCAGGCGGCAAAGGCGCTCGGCCGCGAGGTGGCGATCGATCGCGTCGCATTCAATCCGTTCGCCCTGTCGGCGACGGTCGAGGGCCTGCGCATCTACGAAGCAGGCGCCGCGCCGCGCGACATCGGCACCAGGGGTGCCGCGGGCAAGAACGGGGACACCGCTGGCGGCAGTTCGGCCGGGGCCCTCGCGCCCGGGGTGTTCGCCTCGATCGGCCGCATCTACGTCAATGTCGAGGCGAACTCCCTCTGGCACCTCGCGCCAGTGATCGCCGCCGTGCGGGTGAGCGAACCCAAGCTGTACATCGAGCGCCGCGGTGATGGCCGCTACAACTTCAGCGACATCGTCGAGACACTGGCGAAACGGCCGCAGAGCGAAAAGAAGACCCTGTTCTCGATCAACAACATCGAGCTCTCGGGCGGGCGGATCGACATCGACGACCGGGTCGAGGACGCCCGGCACGCGATCACCGACATCCGCATCGGCGTGCCGTTCCTGTCCAACCTGCCGACCAGGGTGGCGATCAAGGTCCGCCCCGAGCTCGCCGCACGCGTGAACGACGCCGCCTTCGATCTCAAGGGCGAGACCACCCCCTTCGCCGAGTCGCTGGAGAGCTCGATCGACATCTCGCTCGACGCGCTGTCGATCGGGCGCTATCTGCGCTACGTGCCGATGACGCTCGCGTTCGAGGTGCCCTCGGGCACATTGTCGACCGCGCTGCGCCTGAACTTCATGCGGGCGCCGAACCAGCCGCAGCGGCTGACGCTGTCGGGGCTGATCAGGCTCGAGGATCTGCGCCTCGTCGCTGCCGCGGACCAGGCGACGCTCGTTGCGCTGCCCAGGCTCGAACTCGATCTGGAATCGATCGACGTGTTCGCGCGCAAGGCCGAGATCTCGAAGGTGCTGCTGAGCGGACTCGGCGTGGACGCGGTGCGCGCGAAGGACGGGCGCCTGAATCTGCTGGCACTGCGTCCGCTGCCGGCCCGGGCACCCGGCGCGCCGCCGGAGGTCGCTGCAGAGCGGGCGGCGCCTCCAGTTGCCGCGCCGACCGCGGCCGCGGCTCCTGCGGCGCCGTGGCAGTTCAGCGTGAACGAGATCGCGCTCACCGGAGCGCGGGCGAGCTTCACCGACCGCATGCCGGCACAGCCGTTCAGCACGGCGATCAGCGACCTCTCGGTCGGCGTGAAGGCGTTCGCGAATACCGGTGACGCGGCAGCGCAGCTCACCGCCGCGCTGCGCACCTCGCTCGGAGAGTCGATCGAGCTGAAGGCGACGATGGTGCCCTCCGCGCTGTCGGGCGAAGGCCGCATCGAACTGACCGGTCTGCGCCCGCGCAACTACGCGCCCTACTATGCGCCGCACGTGCGCTTCGAGCTCGACGACGCGCGGGTGGATGCGAGCACCGGCTTTCGCGTTGCGCGCAGCGGCGAGACGACCGACATCGTGCTGTCCGACCTCGCCGCGACGCTGGCCGAGCTGCGGCTGCGCCGCAGCGGCGAGAAGGAGCCGCTGCTCAGCGTGAAGACGTTCGCCGCACGCGGCATCGATCTCGATCTGGGCAAGCGCAGCGTGAGCGTGGGCGAGTTCGTCACGCGCGACGGTCTGCTGCGGGTCGAGCGCGACGCGGACGGCACGATCAATCTTGCGGCACTGGGTCCGCCACCCGCCCCGGATCGGGGCGCGCCGCCGCCCGCCGTCCCGCCTCCTGCCGTCTCCGGACCGGGTGGCGAGGGACAGTCTTCCGCGCCGGCGTGGTCGTGGGTGGTGAAGCGGGCGGAGGTGGAACGCTGGTCGGTGCGATTGCGCGACCGCCAGCCCGCCGAGCCGGTCGCAATCGACCTCACCGGAATCGCCGCCAGCGTGAGCGACCTGTCGGGGGCGCGCGGCGCGCGGGCGAAGGCGGCGCTGCGCTTGGGGGTGAACCGCGCCGGCTCGTTCAGCGCCAGGGGCCAGTTCGGCCTCGCTCCGGTGTTCGCGGCGATGGACATCGACGCGCGTGCGCTCGAGGCGCTGCCGCTGCAGTCCTATTTCACCGACCGTCTGAATGTCGTGCTCACCGGCGGCGAGGTGGCTGCGCGCGGCACGCTCGTCGCCGACGCCTCGCAGCAGCCGCTGCGGGCGAGCTTCGTCGGCGACGCCAGCGTGTCGAACTTCGGCGCGCTCGAGCGCAGCAGCAGCGAGGAACTGCTGCGCTGGAAATCGCTGGCGTTCAAGGGTATCAGCGCGAGTACTGCGCCGACCCAGCTCGCGATCTCGGAGATCGAGCTCGCCGACTTCTTCGCCCGCCTGATCCTTTCCCAGAAG
>CANGUQ010000467.1 GCA_947456915.1 Betaproteobacteria bacterium | reverse complement strand
GAACTCGGCGAACTGCAGGCGGTCGACGCCGCGCGCAGGCGCATCCAGGACGGCGAGTACGGCGAGTGCATCGACTGCGGGGTCGACATCCCGTTCGCCCGCCTGGCGGCCTACCCCGCCGCCACGCGCTGCATCGCCTGCCAGAGCCAGCGCGAGCGCACCTACGCGCGCATGCGCACGGGCACCTGATCGCCCGGCACGAACTGCGGCAGGACCCGCACGCCCGGATGGGACCCGTCAGGCCGAGCCGGTCGCGCTTCGTCGCGCTGCGCGAGCTCACCCTGCACGTGCGCGAGTGGGGTGACGACAGTGCGCCGCAGCTGTTCCTGCTGCACGGCTGGATGGACGTGTCGGCCTCGTTCCAGTTCCTGGTCGATGCCCTTGCGGGCGACTGGCACGTGATCGCGCCCGACTGGCGCGGGTTCGGCCTGTCCGACCACGCCGCGCACGGCTACGAGTTTCCCGACTACTTCGCGGATCTGGACGCCCTGCTCGATCTGTACTCGCCGGGCGCGCCCGCGCACGTGGTCGGACACTCGATGGGCGGCAACGTGCTGATGGCCTACGCCGGCGTGCGCCCCGATCGCCTGGCTGCCGCGATCTCGCTCGAGGGTTTCGGTGGACACCGCTACGGCGCCGAGCGCGCGCCGCGTCATCTCGCGCGCTGGCTCGACCAGCAGCGCGAGCGTGCCGCGTTCCGGCCCTACGCGAGCCTGGACGAGGTTGCGCAGCGCCTGCGCGCGAACAACGCACGCCTGTCCGCCGAACGCGCCGCCTTTCTCGCGCCGCACTGGGCCCGACCCGCCGCAGGCGGGGGGTTCGTCCTGCGCGCCGATCCGCGCCACCGGCAGCTGCACGCGCAGCAGACGCGGCTCGACGAGGTGTTCGCCTGCTGGCGGCAGATCACCTGCCCGGTGCTTTGGGTGATGGGCAGCGATCCGGCGAAGCAGGGCTTTCGCCTCGACACCGCCGGGCAGTTCGAGGAACGCCGCAGCCACGTGCGCGGCCTGCGGCTGGAGACACTGGCCGAATGCGGCCACATGCTGCATCACGACCAGCCGGCAGCGGTGGCCGCGCTGATCGAAGCCTTCTTCGCCGCACCCGGACACGGCGCACCCGCGCACACCCCGTAGCCGGCAGCGCAGCCGCCGCGGCGCGTGACGCGGCAGCCGATGCCGCTCAGCGCTCGATGATCGAGTAGTCGACCGCGCGACCGATCCCCAGCCGGAAGCCCTCCAGCCGCAGCACCTGCCCGGGCGTGACGTTGGCGAGGTTCACCTCCGGCCCGAACGTGCGCACCAGTTCCGCGTGCTGCTTCGGAAAGCGGTAGGGATCGGCTTCGATCACCAGCCGATCGAACCACGGCTCGCGCCGCAGGGCGTCGATGGCGTCGGCACGCGCCGCCACCAGCATGTCGAAGTCCGACTGCTCGACGATCACGTGCTCGATGCCCTGCTGTCCGACCGCCTCGACGACGCCGCCGAGCTCGTCGAGCGACAGCGGATCGGTCGGATTCTTGCGGCCGAATTCGTACTTGATGTAGATGCCGCGCCGCTGGAAGCGGTCGATCATCCGTGCCCGCTGGTCCGGCGTGAGCTGCACGTAGTTCTCGGAGATCTCCAGCCCGCCGATGTCGAGATCGGCGAGCAGCGTCTCCAGCCCGTCGAGCTCGTTCTTCTGCCACGCGTACTCGAACAGGATGCCGCCGGCGAACGGACGCACGTCGTGGTCGCGATACAGGCGTGCCGCCGCCTTCACCGTCTCGCGCGGCAGCAGCAGCGCGTTCAGCGCGTAGATCTTCGCGAAATCGATGTACTGCGCGCACGCATCGAGCAGCGGCCGGATGCCTCCCGGCGCGCCGGTCCAGCCGAAGGTGTCGGGCCCGAAATCGATCATCGAGGTCAGTCCGCGCGTACGGGGCTTGGCCGCGCGGTGCGGCAGTGCGAGCGCCATCGTCAGTGTCTCCAGTCAGGGGGGCTGTCCGGCGGGTCGTGCGGTCGTGCCGACGTCGCCTGCTTCACCGGGGGCTGTCCTGCGACGCGGCTGGCGTGCCCGCCGTTCACGCGCCCCCACGGGCCTGCGTCCCGCGATCCGCCGCGCGGCACGCCGTGCTGCCGCAGCGTCTACTGACGCGCCGGCTGCCAGTCGTCCGGTGCGCCCGGCGGCACCGGCGGATTCGCCTTCAGGCTCTGCTGAAACGCGAGAATCATCCGCCGCAGGGGCCCGCGCACCCAGCTGAACTCGCTGCCCACATCGGTCTCCTCCTTCGGGTCGCGCGTGAGGTTGAACAGGTAAGGCGTCTCCAGGTGCACCGGGCCGTCGTTGGGCTCGCGCTCGAGAATCAGGTGCATCTTCCAGTCGCGCCACTTGGCCGCGCGCAACTCGTCCTTGATGTAATAGACGAAGCCCTCGCGGCTGGAGGCAGGTTGCGCACCGGTGATGAACGCCAGCTGATCGACGCCGTCGATCGGACGGTCGTCCGGTACCGCTGCGCCGGCCACGCGCGCAAGCGTCGCGTACAGATCGGTGACGTGCACGATCTCGTTGGTGACGCCGCCCGCAGCCACGCGGCCCGGCCAGCGCACCATGAACGGCACGCGCAGCGCCCCCTCCATCGCGGTGTGATACGTGCCGCTCCACGGGCCGGCGGTACCCCGCCACGGCCGACGGAACTCCGGTCCGTTGTCGCTGCCGAACCAGAACAGGGTGTCGGGGCCAAGTCCGAGCGCGTCGATCGCATCGACGATCTGGCCGACACGGTAATCCATCTCGGCCATGGCGTCGGCGAAGTCGCCGGCCCCGGTACGCCCGGCGAAGTCGCGGTGCGGCAGGGTCGGATAGTGGAGCTGGGTGAGCGGCACGTAGGCGAAGAACGGCTTGCCGGCGCGCTGCTGCCGGGTGATGAAGTCGACCGTGTGTTCGACCAGTTCGGCGTCGATGCGTCGCCGCGCTTCGAGATCGTAGACATGACGCTCCCGTGCCGGCTCGCCGCGCACGCCCGACATCACCCACGGCATCGGCACCACGGCCGGATCGAAGCCGGGCGAGGACGTGAACATGCTCTCGTTGGTGGTGCGCGGGATGCCGTACCACTCGTCGAAGCCGCGCTCGTGCGGATAGCGCCCCGGGCGGTCGCCGAGGTGCCACTTGCCGAAACAGGCCGTGGCATAGCCGCGCCCGTGCAGCAGCTGTGCGAGCGTCACCTCCCACGGGGTCAGCCCCTGCGGCAGACCCGCGGGAACCGACTGCAGCGCGCCGGTGCGGATCGGGTGGCGGCCGGTCATCAGCGCCGAGCGCGTGGGCACGCAGTCGCTCTCGACGTTGAAGTTCAGGAACCGCAGGCCCTGTGCGGCGAGCGCGTCGATGCGCGGTGTCGGCGCGCCGCGCAGCAGGCCGCCACCATAGCAGCCCGGTTCGCCCCAGCCGAGGTTGTCGGCAAGGATCAGCACGATGTTCGGCGGTCGGCTCATTGCTCCTCCACGAAGTGCGGCGCGCAGCGCGCCCGGGCCGAAGTATGCTGCCTCGCGGCTGCGCGTGGCCCGGCGCGGCAAGGCGCAGATCCATGCGGCCATCCCGACCTGCGCTGCCCGACGTGGCCGCGCTGGACCAGACGGGGGTGAGGGGTATCGACGGTCACCGGGGAGCCGGCAGCGGCAGCGGCAGTCCGTGCAGCACCTTTGCCAGATCCTCGCCGCGCCACACCATGATGCCGTGGCCTGCAGCGAACGGCGTGACGGAGTCCGAGATCTCGTTGATGCAGATGAACAGCGCATCGACCTCACCCCTGGCTGCGCGCGCGGCCTGCAGCGCGCG
>CANGUQ010000466.1 GCA_947456915.1 Betaproteobacteria bacterium | reverse complement strand
GCTCCGGGGTGGGTGACGCACCGCGCGCGCGCGCAGTGGCAGAGCGCTCGGCCCTCACCGTCGGCGCGGGCTTGTCCGCAGCTCCCCGCGCGTGGGGCAGCGTGCAACATGCGGATCATGCCAGCCCACGCAAGGAGCCTTGCCCGCGCGCGCGGGGGTGGGACGAGCTACCCGCGACAGGCGCGCCAGCCTGCCGCTTCGCGTCGTCCGCGCCGCTGCGCCGCTGCAGCGCGCGGCCCGTGGCCCGTGGCCCGTGGCGCGCGGCCCGTGACCCGTGCAGGCCGGGCGGCAGGCTGCAGCCGTCAGTGCTGGCAGAAGCCGGCTACGTGATATGGCGTCGCCGCCAGTCCGGTGCAGTACTGATTGACGTAGGGCTCGAGCTTCTCGCACAGCGCCCGCGACTCGGCGTTGACCTCCATCAGCCGCTCGACCGCCCGGGCCGCCTGCGCGCGCAGCGCATCGAAGTCGAATGCGGTGAACTTTCCGGCCTCGAGCAGTACCCGTCCGCCGACCACCACCGTGTGCACGCCGGTGCCGTCCTCGCAGTGCACGACCTGATTCACCGGATCGTTCAGCGGCACGTAGTGCGGCGCCGCCAGGTCGAGCAGCACGACGTCGGCCTTGCAGCCGCGGTCGAGCCGGCCGATGAGTCCGCCGAACCCGAGCGCCTGCGCGCCCCCCTCGGTGGCCGCGCGCAGCACCTCCTGCGTCGACAGCCACAGGCTGCAGTCGCGGTCGTGCACGCGCGAGACGAACGAAGCGAGCCGCATCGCCTCGAACATGTTCAGGTTGTCCGACGAGCCGGCGCCGTCGGTGCCCAGCGCCAGGTTGACCCCGGCACCCAGCATCGCGCGGGCATCGGCGAGCCCGGAGGCGAGCTTCATGTTGCTGCCCGGGTTGTGCGAAACCGAGCACCCGTTCGCGGCGAGCCGCGCCCGATCGTCGTCGTCGAGCCAGACGCCGTGCGCGACGCAGAAGCCGGGCTTGAGCAGGCTCAGCTCGTCCAGATGCGCGACCAGCGTCCTGCCGTACTTCTTCATCGCGACCACCGCCTGCATCTTCGACTCCGCCACGTGCATCTGGAACCCGATGTCGAACTCGCGCCCGAGGTCGCGGCAGGCGACGAGGAACGCGTCGCTGCAGTGGTGCGGAATCGTCGGCCCGAGTGCGAGGCGGATGCGATCGCTGCCGAAGCGCCAGCCGCGCGCGAGCTCGCGGCAGACGTCGACGCTCTGTGCGCCGGGCGCATAGCGGATCGCCAGCGCCTGCGTGCGCAGCGGCTCCGGCAGCGCGTCGGCGAGCCCGGGAATCGCCTCGTAGAAGCTGCGGTCGGCCATCATCGGCGCCACCGCGGCGCGGATGCCGACGTCGGCATAGGCCTGTGCCACGGCGTTCACCCCCTCGACGGTGGGCAGCGGAAACTCGGCGAACATGTCGTAGGTGGCGGTGCAGCCCTTCTTCAGCATCTCGCAGGCGCCGATCGCCGCCGACAGGTACTTCTCCTCCAGCGTGCGACGGCCACCGGTCCACGGCGCGTGATTGAGCAGCGCCTCCAGCGTCCAGCGGTCGGCGAGTCCCTTGGCGAGATTGGTCTGGGCGTGGTTGTGGCCGTTCACCAGGCCGGGGATCACCAGCCTGTCGCGTGCGTCGACGACGAGCTTGCCCTCGGCGGCTACGCTGCCCGGGCTCACCACGTCCACGATGGTGTCGCCGTCGATCACCAGATCCGCCGCCTCGAAGCGCATCGTGCCCGAGCGCAGTACCTTGCCGCCGCTGATCAGCATCATGTCTGTTCGTCCTCGATCCATTGCGCCGATTCGAGGCGCAGGAACGAAGCATAGCCGTCCGCGCCGATGGCGAAGCCGTAGCTCGGTTGTCCGCGCAGCCGCTGCAGCGTGGCGACTTCGGGGGTACTGCCTGCGGGCGGTGCGAACCCGGGCAACTGCAACGCGGCCACCGGTACCGGCGCGCAGTCCGGACACGCTCCGGGCTGATCGACCGCCATCCAGCAGCGGTCATCGTGGCTGCGCGTCACGTAGGCCTGCAGTTCGACCCACTGACCCGACAGTTCGCTGCAGCGCGAGGCGTACCTGAGCTCGCCGCTGCCCACGTTGTCGAAAAGATCGTCGAGCGCAAGCGGGGTGGCCGGCGCGCCCGGATCGATCGGGGCGACAGCGGACGCCGCTGGCGCCTTGGCGTCCGTGCCCCCGCTAGAGCGCGGCAAGCTCCGCCTCCTGCGCGCGCATGACCTCGCGTTCCATGTGCGCGGTCAGGCGCGCGCGATAGTCGTTGAACGCCGGATCGGTGTCGCTGCGCGGGCGCGGCAGATCGATGCGCATGTCCTCGAGCACGCGGCCGGGACCGGAACTGAACGCGATGACGCGATCCGACAGCAGTACCGCCTCGTCGATCTGGTGCGTGACGAACAGGATCGTCGATCTGAAGCCGTGCCAGATCTCCAGCAGGAACTGCTGCATCAGCACGCGCGTCTGGAAGTCGAGCGCGGCGAACGGTTCGTCCATCAGGATGAACGCCGGATTGCCCACCAGCGCGCGCGCGATCGCCACCCGCTGCTTCATGCCGCCGGAGAGCTGGTGCGGGAAGTGCCTGCCGAACTTCGCGAGCCTCACGCGTTCGAGCACCTCGCCGGCGCGCCGTCGTCGCTCGCTGGCGTCCACGCCCTTCATCTTCAGGCCGAACGCCACGTTGTCCTCGACGTCGAGCCACGGGAACAGCGAGTGTTCCTGGAACACCATCACCGCGTTGGGGTTCGGGCCGGTCACCGCCGCGTCGTCGATGCGGATGCTGCCGGTGGTGATCGGCTCCAGTCCGGCGATCAGTTCGAGCAGGGTGCTCTTGCCGCACCCCGAGGGGCCGAGCAGCGCGACGAACTCGCCCGAGGACACGCAGAGCGAGATGTCGCGCAGCGCCTCCACCGCGAGCCCGCCGGGCGAGGGCCAGGTCTTGCCGACGTGGGCACAGGTGAGCGAACTCATGGGCGGGCACGCCTGCGGGCGAGCGCGGTGGATGCTGGCGAGGCAGCGCCGGGCGCAGGCGCGCTCACGTCCTGTCCGCCTGCCACCACAGCACCTTGCGCTGGATGAACAGCAGCAGCGAGTCCACCGCGTAGCCGACCACGCCGACGATGAAGATGCCGAGCATGATCAGATTGCCGTTGAACATCTCGCGTCCGAGGATCACCATCATTCCGACGCCGTTCTTCAGACCGACCATCTCGGCGG
This sequence comes from Betaproteobacteria bacterium, assembly GCA_947456915.1. Classification (GTDB taxonomy): domain Bacteria; phylum Pseudomonadota; class Gammaproteobacteria; order Burkholderiales; family CAIKXV01; genus CAIKXV01. Next base: position 575 of record CANGUQ010000466.1, on the reverse strand, counting down.
CGAGCACCGCCATCCACGCGGCGAAGAAGTTGATGCGCAGCATGGTGAACACCTGCGGCAGCACCGCCGGGAAGATCACCCACTGCCAGACCTGTCGCTGCGAAGCGCCGTAGGTGCGCGCGGTCTTGATCATCCGCGGGTCGACCGAGGCCACTGCCGCCACGGTGGACAGCGTGAGCAGGAAGTACACGCCGACGAACACGATGAAGATGGCGGTCGCGTTGCCGATGCCGAGCAGCATGATGCCCAGCGGAATCCACGCGATCGGCGCGATCGGTGCGAGACCGCGCACGATGGGCAGCACTGCCGCAGAGGCGACCTTCGACATCGAGATCACGATGCCGGTAATGATCGCCGCGACGAATCCCAGCGCCATGCCCGCGAGCACGCGATAGACGCTGGCCAGGATCGCCATCGGGATGGTCATCGCGTCTGCGCCGAAGCCCACGCGCAGATTGCTTTCGATCGCATAGTCGATGAACGAGGAGGGCGGCGGGAGCAGCGAGCCCTCGATCCAGCCGCGCGCGATGGCCAGTTCCCAGAAGCCGACCAGCACCACCCACGGCAGCAGCGTG
>CANGUQ010000465.1 GCA_947456915.1 Betaproteobacteria bacterium | reverse complement strand
GAGGACCGGCACGCGCCAGCGCGGCGATCGGCGGCGGGCAGCGGCATCGGTCCGGCGGCCATCGCAGCCGAGGTCGCCGCACTGGGGGCAGCACTGCCGCCCGCGCTCTATCTGGGCACTTCATCGTGGTCGTTCCCCGGCTGGGCAGGGCTGGTCTACGACCGACCGGCCGATGCCTCCCGGCTGTCGCGCGAGGGACTGAGCGCCTACGCTCGGCACCCGCTGCTGCGTGCGGTGGGCATCGATCGCACCTTCTATGCACCACTGTCGGCAGCGGCCTTCGCGCGGCACGCGGCGCAGGTTCCTGCGGGATTCCGCTTCCTCGTGAAGGCGCCGGCGGCATGCACCAGTGTCGTGCTGCGCAGCCACGATGGGCCGGCTCGGATGAACGACAGCTTCCTCGACGAGGCGCTCGCCTGGGAGCAGTTCGTCGAGCCGGCGCTGTCCGGGCTGGGCGACAAGGCGGGTCCACTGGTGTTCCAGTTCTCGCCGCTGGGCCGCACGTGGACGCGGCGGCCGGAGCGTTTCGCCGACGCGGTCCACCCGTTCCTCGCTGCGCTGCGCGCACGTGCACCCGCCGCCCTGCTGGCGATCGAGGTGCGCGATCCCGAGGTACTCACCGACGCCCTGTTCGCGGCGCTGGCCGAGACCGGCGTTCGCTACTGCGTGGGCGTGCACGCGCGGATGCCGGCGGTCGCCGAGCAGGTCGCGCGCGGCGCGGCGCTGGGTCCCGGGCCGATGGTCGTGCGCTGGAACCTGCACTCGGGCTTCGGCTACGACGAGGCGAAGGCGCGCTACGAGCCGTTCGACCGGCTGGTCGACGAGGACCCGGTTGCCCGCACTGCACTGGCGCAGGCCGCGGTCGCCAGCCTCGCCGCTGGCCAACCCGTGTACGTGATCGCCAACAACAAGGCCGAAGGCAGCGCACCGCTGACCCTGACCCGCCTTGCCGAGGCCGTACTCGAGCGCCAGCGCAGCGAACCTCCGCCGTCCTGAGCGCCCCTGCCCGGCGCGGCTCGAACCAGAAAGTAACCAAAAAGGGGCCAACCAAAAAGGGGCCAGGCCCCTTTTTCGCGCCTTTTTCGCGGCGCGGCTCGAACCAAAAAGGGGCCTGGCCCCTTTTTCGAGGCCCGTTTTTCGATTGTCGGGGTGAGGGGGGCCTCGGGTACCGTTCGGGGCGCGTGGGGGGCTGTCGCTCGCGGGCGGTGAACGGTGCGCTCGGGTGGGATAATCGGTGTCGTGAGTGCTCGGGCCGAGACCGATCAGGACACAACCGCGACCGGCGATTGGCTGGGGCAGGCACTCGTCCTGCTGACGGGGCCCGCCGAGGCGGGCGCGGGCGATCAGGCAGCGCTGCGCGCATTGCTCGCGTGGGCGGAGCCGCTGCTGGCCAGGCGCACGCTGCCGGTCGGTCTGCCGGCAACAGGCTGTGCGCTCGACGTCGCGCAGGTGCTGACGGGGATCGGGGTCGATCGTGCGACGCGGGTGGCAGCGCTGCTCGCGTGGCTGCCGCTGCCCGATGCGGCCGCGCACGCGCAGCTGCGGCAGTACGCCGGCGCCGAGGTGGCGTCGCTGGTCGAGGGCACAGCGCGGCTCGACTCGATCCAGACGCTGTCCGAAGTGGGCGAGGCGGGCACCACCCCGGCACAGCAGGAGGCACTGCGCAAGATGCTGCTGGCGATGGTGCAGGACATCCGCACCGTGCTGATCCGGCTTGCCCAGGAACTCGTGCTGCTGCGTGCGCTCACCCGTCACCCGGACGAGGCGCTGCGGCGGCGCCATGCGCGCGTCGCGCTCGATCTGTTCGCGCCGCTGGCGAACCGCCTCGGCGTGTGGCAGATCAAGTGGGAACTGGAGGACCTCGCGTTTCGTCTGTCCGAACCCGAGACCTACCGGAAGATCGCGCGGCTGCTCGACGAGAAGCGCAGCGTTCGCGAGCAGGTGGTCGCGCAGGTGATGGCGCAGCTGCGCGCCGATCTCGCCGCGGCCGGCATCGCCGCGCAGGTGAGCGGGCGGCCCAAGCACATCTACAGCATCTACCGGAAGATGGGCCGTAAGGGCGTGGAGTTCGGCGACCTGTACGATGTGTTCGGCGTGCGTGTGCTGGTCGACGAGGTGAAGGACTGCTATGCGGCCCTCGGGCTGGCGCACAACCGCTGGACGCCGATCCCCAGGGAGTTCGACGACTACATCGCCAAGCCCAAGGGCAACGACTACCGCTCGCTGCACACCGCGGTGATCGGCCCGGAGGGTCGTGCGGTCGAGGTGCAGATACGCACGCACGCGATGCACCAGCACGCTGAACTGGGTGTCGCCGCGCACTGGGCCTACAAGGAGGCGGGCAGCAAGGCGGCGGCGAGCGACTATGACCGGCGCATCGCCTGGCTGCGCCGCATCCTCGACTGGCGCGACAACGAACTGCAGGGCGCGGCAGCGGCCGACGCCGCAGCGGCGGATGCTGCGGCGCGGGTCGGTACGACGCCGCACGCCGGTCTGGACGACGGCGATGCATCGCTCGGAGAGCGTTTTCGCACGGAGCTCTTCAGCGACGTCGTCTATGCGCTGACGCCGCAGGGGCGCGTGGTCGATCTTCCCGCCGGCAGTACTCCGATCGACTTCGCCTATGCGCTGCACACCGAGCTGGGCCATCGCTGCCGTGGCGCCAGGGTCGATGGCGCGATGGTGCCGCTCAGCTTCCCGCTCGCCAACGGCCAGACGGTGGAGATCATCGCGGCGAAGGAGGGCGGGCCGTCGCGCGACTGGCTCAATCCCGCACTCGGTTTCACGCGCAGCTCGCGGGCGCGCAACAAGGTACGCCAGTGGTTCAACGCGCAGAATCATGCAGCGAGCATCGCGCAGGGACGTGCAATCGTCGAGCGCGAGCTGCAACGTCTCGGCATCGGCGCGTTCAACCTCGAACAGTTGCCGCAGCGTCTGCGGCACGATGGCAGCGAGCGCCACGACAGCGGCGATCGGCGCGATGGCCTCGACGACATCTTCGCCGCGATCGCGCGCGGCGAGATCAATCAGCGCCAGCTGCAGATCGCGCTGCGCGAGGCCGAGCCGCCCGCGCAGCAGGGGCCGGCGGACGAGGTGCCGATCGCGCGGCGCGCCGAGGCGGGCGGTGCGGCGCGCGGCATCCTGGTGGTGGGCGTCGACAAGCTGCTCACGGTGCTCGCGAAGTGCTGCAAGCCCGCGCCACCCGATCCGATCGTGGGCTTCGTCTCGCGCGGTCGCGGCGTCACCGTGCACCGGCGCGACTGTCCGAACGTGTCGCGATTGCCGCAGGAGCGGATGATCGAGTCGGGATGGGGCGCGGCCGACGGTGCGCGCTTCGCGGTGGACATCGAGGTGCTCGCGCAGGACCGCACGGGGCTGCTGCGCGACATCTCCGAGGTGCTCTCGCGCGAGAAGGTGAACGTCACCGCGACGCAGACGCTGTCGAAGAACGACGCGGCGCGCATGCGGTTCACGCTCGAGGTGCAGGACGTCGCGCAGGTGCGTCGGCTGCTGGCGATGATCGGCGAGGTGAGGGGCGTGCAGCAGGTGCGCCGGCGCTGACCGGTTCGGTCGCGGGCGCGAGCGGGCGCGTCGGCGACGCGCTGCTCGATCTGCAGCGCCCGGCGCAGGCCTCGGATGCGTAATCCGGCCATGTCGGTACAGCATTCCGGTTTCATGTAATCCGGCCATGTCGGTACAGCATTCCGGTTTCATGTCGGACGCCTGCCGCTCCAGACCGGGGCCACGTCGGGCAGGGCCATCGTCGCGTCGCGCGCTGCGCTGCTGCCGTACGCGAGCGCGCGCATCGACGGCGAGGCG
>CANGUQ010000464.1 GCA_947456915.1 Betaproteobacteria bacterium | reverse complement strand
TTGCGACGATCACCGGTTCCAGCGGCGCGCGCCAGTGAAGGCAGGCGTTGACCGAATCCGCGCACGCCTCCGGCGTGCGAAAGCCGGCCACGCCGCTCTCGTGCAGCATCGCCAGTCCGGCCTCCGCCTGCGGCGCGAGGAACACCGCGAGCGGCTTCGTCGTCGGGCCGGCGGCGAGCACGCGGTCGGCGACGACCTGCGGGTTCGTTCGTGCGCTCGAGCCGATCACCGACACCACGGCGTCGCAGTGATCCGATGCCAGCAGCTCGGACAGGATGGCCGTGTACGCGCCGCGATCGCTGCCGCCCATCGGAATGTCGGTGATCGGCGAGTCGTTGATCGGCAGCCCTCGCGCGCGCAGCCGCTTGATCATCGCGGGTGGCGGCGAGACCACCTCGGCACCGAGCACACCGAGACGATCGGCGACCATCGCGGCAGCCCCGCCCGTGCCGGTGAGCACGGCGACCCGCCGCCCTGCGGGCGGCTGACGGCCCATCACCAGCGCCGGCAGTTCGAACAGGCTCTCCATCATGTCCACGCGCAGGATGCCGTGCGCGTGGAAGAACGCCTGCGCGAGTTCGTCACCGCCGACCATCGCGCCGGTGTGCGAGGCCGCCGCACGGCGTCCCACCTCGGAGCGCCCGAGCTTGTAGGCGATGACCGGCTTGCCGGCCGCGTGCGCGCGACGCGCCGCGCGCGCGAGATTCGGGGCGTCGCGGAACGTCTCGAGAAAGAGCAGGATCGCGCCGGTGTCGGGGTCGTCGACCAGCATGTCGGCGATCTCGCCGACCCCCAGGTCGCACTCGTTGCCCAGCGACACCAGCTTCGAGAAGCCCAGCCCGCGCGGCTGGGCGCGCGAGAGCAGCGTGCCGAGCATGCTGCCGCTCTGCGAGATCACGCTGAGCGGACCCGGCCGGATGTCCTCCTCCAGTACGGCGTTGATGCACAGCGCGACCCGGCCGGTCACGTTGACCACGCCCATGCAGTTCGGCCCGATCAACCGCAGGCCTGCGGCGCGGGCACGCGCAACCATCGCACGCTGCGCCGCCTCACCCTCGGCGCCGAGCTCGGCGAACCCCGCGCTGAAGATCGTGGCCATCGGCACGCCGCGTGCGCAGCACTGCTCGATGACACCCGGCACTGCCGCTGCGGGCACCATGACGAACGCGTGATCGATGGGCCCCGGCACCGCGATCAGATCGGGATAGGCGGGATCGCCGAAGATCTCGCTGCGGCCGGGATTGATCGGCACGATGCGGCCGGTGTAGCCGTGCTTGCGCAGGAAGCGCTGCGGCCGCGCGTTGTTCTTCTTCGGATCGGCGGAGGCCCCCACCAGCGCGACGGCGCGCGGCGAGAACAGGGCCTGGGCAAGGGAGGGCGCGGGTGTGTCCATGGGGTTCCGGAAAGAATACGCAGGCGGTGGCGCGGGAGGCGGGCGGGACGGACGGACTACTCGATGCGGATCGACGCGGACTTCACGACCTTCAGCCACTTGGCGATCTCCGCCTTGATCAGCGCGCCGAACGCCTCGGGTGTGCTCGGCGCGGCGGCCGCACCGTCGGCCACCAGCCGCTCCTGCACGGCCGGCGTGCGCAGGATGCGCACCAGCTCGACGTTGAGGCGGTCGACGATCGGCCGCGGCGTGCCCGCCGGCACCAGAAAACCGTTCCATGAGCTCGCGTCGTACTGCGGCAGTCCGGCCTCGGCGAAGGCAGGCACCTCGGGCAGCGCCACCGCGCGCTGCGGCCCGGTCACCGCCAGCGCGCGCACGCGCCCGCTGCGCACGTGCGGAACCGCAGCCAGCATCGTGCCGAACATCGACTCGACGTGGCCGCCGATCAGATCGTTCAGCGCCGGCGGCGCCCCCTTGTACGGGATGTGCACGATGTCCACCCCTGCCACCAGCCGGAACAGTTCCCCGGCCATGTGCCCGGAGCCGCCCGGGCCGGAGGACGCGTAGTCGATGCGCCCGGGCTTCGCCCGCGCGATCGCGATGTACTCCTTCACCGTGCGCACCGGCAGCGACGGATGCGTCATCAGCATGATCGACTGCCGCGTCGCCATCGTCACCGGGGCGAAGTCACGCACCGGGTCGAACGGCAGGTCGCGGTGCACGGCCGGCGCGATGCCGAACGTGGTGATGCCACCGAGGATCATCGTGTAGCCGTCCGGCGCCGCCTTCGCAGCCACCGTGGCCCCGATCACGCCGCCGCCCCCGGGCCGGTTGTCCACGACGACCGTCTCGCCGAGCGCCTCGCCGAGCTTCTGTCCGACCAGCCGCGCCACGATGTCGGTGGGCCCGCTTGCCGGGAACGGCAGCACCATCCGCAGCGGCTTCGCCGGCCATGCCTGCGCGCGCGCATCGTGCACCGGGGGCAGCAGCGCGAGCGTGCCGAACAGGGCCAGCGCGGCAGCAGCAGGCATGGCGCTCGCTGCAGGCAGTACGCGATCGGGCCGAAACCGCTCGCGCCGTTGCCCTTCGATGTCGTCGGCCCTCTGCCGGATCATCGCCGCCTCCTCGTTGCCGCGGGGGTCCGTTGTGCCCGGAGCCTCCCGCTGCCGGCCGGCCGTCGCGGCCCGGGTTCCGTGATCAGTGCGGCTTCGGCGGCCGCTGCGGGAACCGGCGATCGAAGATGATCTCCGCCAGCCGGTTCTTCATCATCTCGAGCGAGCCGCCGGCGATCATCCAGCCGCGCGACCGGCGCAGGCAGTACTCGACCAGCGTCTCCTGCGTGTAGCCGAGACCGCCCATGCACTGCATCGCCTCGTTGATCACCTCGAAGCCCGCCTTGTTGCACATGTGCTTCGCGATCGTCGTCTCGGCTGCGTCGGGGAAGCCACGATCGGCGTTCACCGCGGCGCGGTAGAGCAGCAGTTGCGCTGCGTCGAGCTGCATCTGCATCTGCGCGAACTTCCACTGCAGTCCCTGGAATTCGCACAGCGGGCGGCCGAACTGGCGGCGCTGCATCACGTACTCGCGCGCGAGATCGAAACAGTACCGACCGTAGGCGAGCGAGCGCGCCGCGTTGCCGACGCGCTCCGCGTTGAAACCGCTGATCTGCTTCTTGAAGCCGCCAGCCGGCAGCAGCACGTCCTCGGGCGGCACGTAGACGTTGTCGAAGAACAGCGGAGCCCACTCGCCGCCCGACATGTACTTCGCAGGTGGAGCGATCGTGAAACCGGGCGCGCCGCGCCGGAGCATCACCGAGCCGATACCGCCCACCCCGGGTCCGAAGCGCACGTACACGAGGTACTGATCGGCGTGCGGGTTGGGGAACACCTTCGAACCGTTGATCCGGAAGCCGCTGCCATCCGGTGTCGCGGTCGTCTTCAGGTCGGTGGTCGCCGACCCGGCGTCGGGCTCGGTCATCGCCACCGCGATGATCTCGTCCCCGCGCAGCACGGGCGCGAGATAGCGGCGCTTCTGGTCCTCGCTCGCGAAGTGGGCGAGCACACGGATCGCGCCGAAATTGCCTTCCTGCACGACGTCGGCGCTGCGCGGGCAGAACCGCGCGACCTGCTCGATCGCGATCACCGCATCCATCAGCGTGCCGCCCCCTCCGCCGTCCGCCTCGGGCAGTGTGATGCCGAGCAACCCGGCCCGCGCCATCTGCTGCGCAACCTCGCGCGGGAACTCGCCCGCGTGAGCGCGCTCGCGCGCGCCTGCCTGCAGTTCGCCGCGAGCGAATGCGGCGACCGAATCAGCGAACATCCGCTGCTCTTCCGACAGTTGGAACTCCATGGCGCCCGATCTTCTTCCCGGTGATCGTCGATGTCCGCGATGGGACGTTGAAACCATTATGGGATATCCGTGCGCTGCGCGCACG
>CANGUQ010000463.1 GCA_947456915.1 Betaproteobacteria bacterium | reverse complement strand
GCCGAAGCCCCCGCCGCCCGGCGTGCACACACGGAGAATACTGCCACGGGGCAGTCGTACGTCGGCCGCTGCCGAGGGCAGCTGCCGCTCGTCGGCTTCGCCGGGGTTGAACACGAACTGCCCGCACGCGCCACGACCGCCTCCACCCATCCCCTCGGCCGGCACGTGCTGACGCTCCGAAGACAGGCTGACCACGATGTCGTCGCCGAGCACGCGGTAGTCGCGCACCACCCCGAGGCCGCCGCGAAACTCGCCCTCGCCGCCAGAGCCCTCCCACAGCGCGTAGCGTTCGACACGAAACGGGAACGCGTGCTCCAGCGCCTCTACCGGCAGGTTGGATGCGCCCGAGGCGTGCACGCGCACGGCGTCCATGCCGTCGCGATTGGCGCGCGCGCCCATGCCGCCGGCCACCGTCTCGTAATTGACGAAGTAGGTGCCGTTGCGCGGGTCACGGCCGGCGAGCACCATCAGATGGTGCGGGCCGCTCGCCGCCAGTGCGCGCGCCGGCAGCGCCTGCGACAGTGCACTGGCGATCACGTCGCCGAGCACGCCGCAGGAGATCGAACGGCAGCCCACCGCCGCCGGCGGCACCGGACCGACGACGCTGCCTTCGGGTGCATCGACGGTGATCGTGCGGTAGTAGCCGGCGTTGGCCGGCACGTCCGGATCGAGCAGGCTCTTCGCCACCGTGTACAGCGTGGCGAGCAGCGCGCGGTACGGAATGTTGCGCGCCGAATCGAGCTGCGGGTCGGAGCCGGCGAAGTCGAAGTGCAGCCGTCCGGCCTCGACGGTCATCGCCAGCCTGATCAGCGCGCGCTCGCCCTGGGCATTGCCGTCGAGCCAGTCCTGTGCGCGATAGGTGCCTGCGGGCAGACGCGAGATCGCCGCGGCGAACCGTCGTTCGGTGAAGTCGAGGTAGCCGGCGATGGTGCGCGCGGTCTCCCGGGCGCCGTAGCGGGCGATCAGCGCCTCCACCGCGCGGGTACCCACGAGGTTCGCGGCGAACTGCGCGCGCAGGTCGCCGATGCGCTCGTCGGGTGTGCGCGAGTTGAGCAGGATGATGTCGAGCACGTCGCGGTTGATCTCGCCACCACGCATGATGCGCACCGGCGGCAGCCGCAGTCCCTCCTGGAAGATGGAATTGCACACTGCCGCCTCGCTGCCGGGCACCATGCCACCCACGTCGGCATGGTGCGCGATGTTGGCGACGAAGGCGACGATGGCCCCGTCGGCGAACACCGGCGAGATGACGTTGATGTCGGGCAGGTGCGAGCCGCCGCCGTTGTACGGATCGTTGGCGATGAACATGTCGCCCGGAGCGATGTTCTCGCGCCCGTAGCGAGCGATGATCTCGTCGACCGCACCGACCATCGATCCGAGGTGGATGGGCACGCGCTGCGCGAGCGCGATCACCTGACCCTGCGCGTCGAAGATCGCGGTGGAGCAGTCGGCGCGCTCCTTGATGTTGGGCGAGAACGAGGTACGCATCAGCGTCGCGCCCATCTCCTCGGCCGCGCCGAGCAGATAGCGCGCCATCACCTCGGCGCGAATCGGGTCGGGCAGCGCAGGCGCCGCAGCGCCCTGCTGCGCCGCCGTGTCCGGATGCAGCGTGCTCATCGCTTCACGTCCTCCAGCAGTACATGCATGTTGCCCGCCTCGTCCACCCGCACGCTGGCGCCGGGCGGCACCACCGTGGTCGCATCCATCTGCTCGATGATTGCCGGGCCGTCGAACGTCGCCCCCGGCGCGAGCGCCGCACGATCGTAGACCACGCTGCTCACGTACCCGGTCGCCGGAAACCAGACGTCGCGTCGCCCGGCCGCCAGATCGACCGCGGCGGCCGGCGCGGCGAACGCGGGACGCGGCCGCGGCACGGTGAGCGCGAGCCGCAGGTTGACCAGTTCGACGTCCTGATCCGGGATGTCGTAGCCGTAGTACTCGCGGTGCCGCGCGTGGAACGCGACCACCAGCGCGCGCATCGCCTCGGCGTCGAGCCCGCCCCGGGCGAGCGGCACCACCAGCTCGAAACTCTGGCCGACGTAGCGCAGGTCGGCGCTCCACTCAGCGACCGGCGTCTGCCCGCTCGCCTGTTCCTCGGCGAGCCACGCCTCGCCGCGTCGGCGCAGTTCGGCGAAGCCGCTGTCGATCGCAGGCAGTTGCGCCGCGGCGAGGGTGAGCAGCCGGGTGAGGCTGAAGTCGCCGCGCTGATCGGCCTGCAGCAGCCCCTCGGCCGACAGCAGACCCGGGCGGGCCGGCACCAGCACGTGGCGCATGCCCATCGCCGCGGCCACCTCGACCGCGTGCAGCGGGCCGGCGCCGCCGAAGGCCACCAGCGCGAACTCGCGCGGATCCTCGCCCTGCTCGATCGAGATCACGCGCAGCGCGCCCATCATGTTGACATTCACGATCTCGATCACGCCGGCACTGGCGCGCACCGGATCCACGCCGAGCCTGCCGGCGAGCGCCGCGATGGCCGCGTGCGCCTTTTCCGGATGCATCGGCATGCGTCCGCCGAGCAGCGAGTGCGGGCTGAGTCGTCCGAGCACGACGTTGGCGTCGGTGACGGTCGCCTCGGTGCCGCCGCGGCCGTAGGCGGCAGGTCCGGGGTAGGCCCCGGCGCTGCGCGGCCCGACCTTCAGCAGTCCGCCGGCGTCGATCCACGCGATGCTGCCGCCGCCGGCACCGATCGTGTGGATGTCCAGCGTGCGCGTGCGCACCGGGAAGCCGCCCATCTCGCGCTGGCTCTTCTTTGCCGGCTCGCCAGCCTTGATCAGACAGACGTCGGTGCTGGTGCCGCCCATGTCGAAGGTCACCAGATCCGGCTGGCCGATGCGCGCGCCCAGTCGCGCGCTGCCGATCACTCCGCCGGCCGGCCCCGAGAAGAAGGTGTTGATCGGCAGCCGCTTCACCGCCGCGGGGGTCACCGCCCCGCCGTTGGACTGCATCACCCGCGGCGAGCGCGGCACGCCCAGTGCGCGCACGCCAGCGTCGAAGCGATCGAGATAGCTCGCCATCACCGGCATCAGGCTGGCATTGACCAGCGTCGAGGCGCAGCGCTCGAACTCGCGAAACTCGGCCAGCACCTCGTGCGAGGCGCACACCGTGACCCCCGGCCAGCTCGCCTCGACCAGTTCGCGAGCGCGCTGTTCGTGCGCCGGATTCCGGTACGCGTGCAGGAAGCAGATCGCGATCGACTGCACGCCCGCAGCCTGCAGCGCCTGCGTCGCCGCACGTACGCCTGCCTCGTCGAGCGCGCGGATCACCTCGCCGTCGACCGCCACCCGCTCCGCGACCTCGATGCGACAGTCGCGCGACGCTGGCGGGATCGGCTTCACCTTGTCGAGATTGAAGTAGTCCGGCCGCCGCTGGCGGGCGAGCTCGATCACGTCGCGAAAGCCTTCGGTGGTGATCAGGCCCGTCTTCGCCCACTTGCCCTCGAGCACTGCGTTGGTGGCGAGCGTCGTGCCCAGCACCAGGAACTCGACCTGCGCCGCGTCGACCGCGGCCTGCTGCAGCAGTTCGCCGATACCGTCGAGGATCCCCGCCGCCGGATCCGCGGTGCGCGTCGGCACCTTGTGATAGACCCACCGTCCTGCCGCCGGCTCCGCGAGCACGAGGTCGGTGAACGTACCGCCGGTGTCGATGCCAATCCAGTAAGCCGCCATCTCGTCCTTCGCTCCCGCATGACCCGCTTCACCGCGCCGTGCTCCCGGCGCTTCCGACCAGGACAAGCACACCGCCGCCGAAGGGCCTGTGCCCGACTCCGAAGCCGCGCCCCCGCCACTGCAGCGCCACGCTGCAGTCGGCGCTGCTGCTGCGCGCCGGCGGCCGAGCCCGTG
>CANGUQ010000462.1 GCA_947456915.1 Betaproteobacteria bacterium | reverse complement strand
GGGCGATGCGGCAGGCGCGACAGCCCAGGGCCACCGGTGATGAACGGCACGAGCGGACCGCTGCTCGCCGTGCATTCGGTGACCAGGTCGTTCGGCGGAGTACAGGCGCTGCACGGGGTCAGTCTGGATGTCGGACATGGCGAGATCGTCGGCCTGATCGGCCCCAACGGCGCTGGCAAGACCACACTGTTCAACGTGATCACCGGCTTCACCGCAGCCGATGACGGGCAGTGCCTGCTCGACGGGGTGCGCCTGGGCGCGCTCGCCGTGCACGAGGTGGTCGAGCGCGGCATCGCGCGCACGTTCCAGAACATCCGGCTGTTCGCGCAGATGAGCGCGCTCGAGAACGTGATGGTGGGCATGCATGCGCGATCGCGCGCCGGTGCGTTCGGAGCGATCCTGCGCAGCCCGGCGGTACGCGCCGAGGAGGCGACGATCGAGGCGCGCGCGCACGCGCTGCTCGCGCAGACCGGCGTGGCCGCGTTCGCCAACGAAGCGGCCGGAAGCCTGCCCTACGGTCTGCAGCGGCGCGTGGAGATCGCACGTGCGCTTGCGGCGCAGCCGCGGCTGCTCGCGCTCGACGAGCCGGCTGCCGGCATGAACGCTGCCGAGACGGCATCGCTGCGCACGCTGATCCTGGGCATTCGTGCTGCGGGCACGGCGGTGCTGCTGATCGAGCACGACGTCCGGCTGGTGATGGGCCTGTGCGACCGCGTCGCCGTACTCGATCGCGGGCGCCTGATAGCCCAGGGCGTGCCGGGAACCGTGCAACGCGATCCGGCGGTGATCGAGGCCTATCTCGGCAGCCCGCTGCAGGACGAGGCGTGATGCTGCAGGTACGGGAGCTGGCTCTCTCCTATGGGGCGATCGCCGCCGTGCGCGGGGTCGATCTCGCGGTCGGCGCCGGAGAACGGGTGGCGATGATCGGCGCCAATGGTGCCGGCAAGTCGACCACGCTCAAGGGGCTTGCCGGCAGCCTGCGGCCGGTCTCGGGCTCGATTCGTATCGATGGCGAGGAGATCGGCCACCTGCCTGCCCATGCGCGGGTCGCGCGCGGGCTGAGTCTGGTACCCGAAGGGCGCGGTATCTTTGCCCGGCTCAGCGTCGACGAGAATCTCGACCTCGGCGCCTATCTGCGGCGCGACCGAGCGGGCGTGCGCGCCGATCTGGACCGCATGTTCGACCTCTTTCCCCGGCTTGCCGAGCGCCGCCACCAGCTCGCCGGCACGCTGTCCGGCGGCGAACAGCAGATGCTCGCGATCGCACGCGCGCTGATGAGCCGGCCGCGGCTGCTGCTGCTCGATGAGCCGAGCATGGGACTCGCGCCGCTGATCACGCTGCGCATCTTCGATACCCTGCGTGCGGTGTCGGCCGAGCGGGTGGCGATCCTGCTGGTGGAGCAGAACGCGCGCGCCGCGCTGGAACTGGCCACACGCGCCTACGTGCTCGAAAGCGGACGAATCACGCTGACCGGAATGTCCGCCGAGTTGCTGACGAGCGACGCCGTGCGTCAGGCGTATCTCGGCGAGTAGGCGCTCGCCAACTGACTCCACGCCCGCATATGGACATGAATTTTCCATTGGGGTAAAGTACTTACGCTTGTTTGTTGAAGCTGTGGTTTAAACAGAAACGAGAGCCGTACACCGCGCCTGCCCCCGAGGCGCCAGCTGGACATCCCGGCGCCGGCTGAACATCCTCGCGCTGACGGTCGAGCGATCGCGGCGGAGCAGTCGAACTCGATACAGGCGGACTGTGACGTACTGCTCAAGTCGGCGCGCCGGTGTCCGCTAACCAGAGCTGATCCCTCCGAGGTGCCACGTCGTGATTCGCCTTCCGTTTCGACGTTCGATTACCCAGGCCGCCCGCGGCGTTGCCCGCGACCGTCGCGCCCTCGCGCGCATGGGCGCGATCGGCAGCATCACCCTGCTGCTGCTCGGTGCACTCGGTTTCGTGTACTGGCAGACGCGGCCGCTCAACGAGCAGGCGATCCTGGAGATCAGCGGTCAGCTGCGCGGGCTGAAGGAGCTGGAAGCGCGCTGGGAGACCATCCTGTTCCGTGCCACCACCGATTCCGGCCGCGGCTACGAGTCGGCGGTCAATCTGGTGCCCACGGTCGGCAAGACGCTGCGCGCGCTGCAGCAGTCCTCGCGGGCGATCCCGTCGGCGACCCTCGAGGAGAAACTGCCCGACATGATCGGCAGCTTTCAGGAGAAGAACGCGATCACGGTGCGCTTCCTGTCCGAATCGAACTTCGTCACTGTCAACCTGCCGGCGGTGGAGACGGCGGCAGCGGAATTCGGCGCCGTGCTGCGCGCAACGCGCGGACTCGACGCCGCCACCGCGCGCGAGTATGCCAATCTCGAGCGGGTCACGACGCTCGCCGCGGCGGAGATGGTGGCGTTCTCGGTGGACGGCTCGACCACGCGGGCGCGCGCGATCAACGCCGCGCTCGACACGATCTCCGATGCGCGTCTGGAGGTCGCGTCCGCTCGCTTTAGCGAGACCCGTGAAGCGCTGATCCGGACCGCGCGCGAGGTGGTGACGCGCAAGCAGCTCTCGACGGAACTGTTCGAGGTGCTCAACCAGTCGTCGGCCGGCCGCGAACTGGATCAGGTGATCGACGGGCTGGAGAGCGAACTGCGCGACGCGGCGGCGAACCAGCAGCGCTACCGCACGGTGCTGATCTGGTACGCGCTCGCGCTGCTCGTGCTGCTCGCCTACGCCGGCTGGCGCCTCGCGCAGAGCTACCGCCTGCTCAACAAGGCGAACGACGATCTGCAGCACGTGAACGAGTCGCTCGAAGAGCGGGTGCAGGCACGCACACGGGAACTGTCCTCCGCGCTGTCGGAACTCCAGCAGTCCGAGACGCAGCTGATCCAGTCGGAGAAGATGTCGTCGCTCGGCCAGATGGTGGCGGGGGTCGCCCACGAGATCAACACGCCGCTTGCCTACGTGAAGAACAACCTGGGCATGGTGGACGACCGCCTGAACTCGATCAACGAACTGACCGATCAGTTCAACGCGCTGCTCAAGATGCTGCAGACGCCCAGCACGCCGGAGGATCGGCTGCGCGAGCAGTTTGCACTGGTCACCCGCAATCTCAATCAGCTGCGCTCCCGCAGGACGATGGGCGAACTGGCCAAGCTGGTGCAGGACGGTCTGCACGGCATCGACCAGATCGCCGAGATCGTGCTCAACCTGAAGGACTTCAGCCGGCTGGATCGGCTGAAGGTACAGAGCTTCGACATCAACCAGGGCCTGGAGAGCACACTGCTGCTCGCGCGCCATCTGATCAAGCAGATCAAGGTCCGCAAGAACTTCGGCGAACTGCCGCCAGTGGTGTGCGCCGGCTCGCAGATCAACCAGGTGTTCCTGAATCTCATCACCAACGCCGCGCAGGCAGTGCCGACGCCCGGAGGCGTGATCACGCTGTCCACGAGGACGATCGGGCACACGGTGATGATCGAGGTGCGCGACAACGGCAAGGGCATTCCGCCTGACGTCCTGCCCAGGATCTTCGACCCGTTCTTCACCACCAAGGAGGCGGGCAAGGGTACCGGGCTCGGACTGTCGATCTCGTTCAAGATCATCGATCAGCACCGGGGCAAGATCCTGGTGCGCTCGCGCCCGAACGAAGGCACCGTATTCACCGTGCTGCTGCCGGCGCAGCAGGGCGGCGAGGTCGAGTCACCGGCCGTCAGCACGACTCGACTCGTGGTGCCCCCGGATCTGGTGACCGAGACGATCGCACCGGATTCGAGGCCGCCCATCCCCGCACCCGCCGCCGCGCCCGCCGCCGCGGACGACACGCCCGCCATGCCGCGCCCGCTCGCCGCCTGAGGCGC
>CANGUQ010000461.1 GCA_947456915.1 Betaproteobacteria bacterium | reverse complement strand
GTTCGCCGCGCCATCGCCTGACGCGGCGGGCGAAGCGCGCAAGGACGGCAACTTCTATCTGCTGCTGAACGCAGCGCCCAGGGTGCTCAAGAATCAGCCTACGCGGTCCAGCCACGTCGAGTTCATCACGCTGGTGGCCCACCGCGACGAGCGCCGGCTGGTGCGCGTGGTGTTCGAACCCGCGCTGGTGTACTCGCCTGGCGGATTCGACGCCGCCAGGCTCACGCCGGCGCAACTGGTCGAACTGCTGCGCCAGCGCTACGCGGTCCAGGCGCGGCTGATTGCCGCGAGCGGCCGCGAGCACGCAGGGCGCGACGACCGCGACCGCGACGGCAACTCGCGCGCCCGCCCTGGCGCGACCACCGCACCCGGGCAGGCGTGGGCGGTGCACGTGTATGCCGACCGCAAGGCCGTGGTACTGACCGATCCGCTGCGCGTGTCAGAGGCCGACGCAAGCCGTCTCAGGATCGACTGAGCGCAGCGGCGGGCGGCGCAACCGACGCCGCTGCAGTCGCGCGTGCGCGCATCGGCCGGGTGAGCAGCACCACCGGCGCCACGCCGACCGCCACGATCACCAGCGAGGCGACTGCGGCCTGGCCGAGCCGCTCGTCCGAAGCGTACGTGTAGGCCTGGGTGGCGAGCGTGTCGAAGTTGAACGGCCGGATCACCAGCGTCGCAGGCAGCTCCTTCATCGTGTCGACGAACACCAGCAGCGCCGCAGTCAGCACGCTCCCGCGCATCAGCGGCCGGTGCACGCGCCACAGCGTCTCGCCTGGGCCCAGCCCGAGGCTGCGTGCCGCGTCGTCCATCGATGCCGTGATCTTGGCGAGCCCGTTGTCCACCGACTCCATCGCAACGCCGAGAAAACGCACGAGGTACGCGTAGATCAGCGCCGCGACCGTTCCGGTGACCAGCAGCCCGGTCGCCACCCCGAACTGCTCGCGCATCAGCGCATCGATCCAGTTGTCGAAGGCCGCCAGCGGAATCAGCACACCGACGGCGAGCACCGCTCCCGGGACGGCGTAGCCCAACCTGACCACGCGACTGGCGACGAGGGTCGCCGGCCCTGGCTGCAGCCGGACCGCGTAGGCCAGCAGCACCGCGATCAGTACGGCCAGTACGGAAGTGATGCCCGCGAGCGTGAAGCTGTTCGCCGTCAGCTGCAGGTAACGCGCCACCGAGTGCTCGGCGTGCGCCTCGATCGCCAGATGCACGAGCGTCCCCGCCGGCAGCGCAAAACCGATCGTGACCGGCAGCATGCAGGCGAACACCGCCAGCAGCGCCACCGGCCCGCGCAGACGCAGTGGCGTGACCGGCCGGGCACGCGCGCCGATCGTCGCGTAGCTCGCCCCTCCCCGGCTGACGCGCTCGGCCAGCAGAACGAGCGCGACGAATGCAAGGAGTGCGCAGGCGAGCTGCGAGGCGGCAAGCCGATCGCCCATCGACAGCCACGCGCGATAGATGCCAGTGGTGAACGTCTGTACCGAGAAGTAGGAGACCGTCCCGTAGTCGGCCAGGGTCTCCATCAGCGACAGCGCAACCCCGCCGGCGATCGCCGGCCGGGCGAGCGGCAGGGACAGCCGCAGGAACGATGTCCATGGGCCGCAGCCGAGGCTGCGGCTGACCTCGAGCACGTTGCCCGAGCGCTCGATGAACGCGCTGCGGGCGAGCAGGTAGACGTAGGGATACAGCACGAACACGAACATCAGGGCTGCGCCGCCCACCGAGCGCACGTCCGGGAACCAGTAGTCGTGGCGTGTCCAGCCGAACGTCTCGCGCAGCGCCGTCTGTACAGGGCCGGTGAACTGCAGCAGGTCGGTATAGGCGTACGCCATCACGTACGCCGGCATCGCCAGCGGCAGCACCAGCATCCACTCGAATGCGCGGCGGCCGGGAAAGTCCAGCATGGTGACGAGCCACGCTGCGCCGACACCCACCGCGGCGACCCCTGTTCCCACCAGCACCAGCAGCAGCAGCGTGTTGAAGAGGTAGTCGGCGAGCACCGTGTCCAGAAGATGCGCCCATACCGCGCCGGTGCCGCCGCTCGCCAGGCTGGAGGCGACCGCCAGCACCGGCACCGCGGCGACCAGCGCAAGCAGGGCAGCGGCGATCACCAGCGGCGAGGAGAGCGGACGCGAAACGACCACGGAACGACGGCGCGCACCGGGCGCGCCGCAAGGTAACGGACTGTCGGGAATTCTGCCGCAGCTCGGCTATAATTAAAAGCGAATCGTTCTCATTTGCGCAGGCTGAACACGGGTGCATCGGCCTTGCGGGCGCCCGCAGGTTCATCTGCGCGCGCCGCGCCTGCGGCAGCCCGGCCAGGCCTGCGGCGGGGGGCTGCGGGGTACGCTGCCGACGCGGCTTACTGCGGGCGACAGCCACTGAAGGCGGAGCCCCCTCCGCCGCAGCCCGTCCCCGCTGTCATGTCCGACAGCGCTGCCGTCAACCGCCGACGCAGACAAGCCTCGCTTCCATCACCGCCGCACTGCAGTCTCCAGCCCCGACCGGACCAGACACTCGACAACGGGCTCCGCGCCTGCGCAGACTCACCGCAGCCCGTACGGCGCCGCGTCCCCACCGTCCCCGAACATCCCCCCGCCCCCGCGACCCGATGAATCCCGTACTGCGTTTCGATCAGGTGAGCCACTGCTACGGCAGCGTCTGCGTTTTCGAAGGCGTCTCGTTCGTCCTCGAGCGCGGAACGATCGGCTGCCTGCTCGGACCCAGCGGCTGCGGCAAGACCACGGTGCTGCGCTGTATTGCCGGCTTCGAGCCGATCACCGCCGGCACGATCGAGATCAACGGTGTCGAGGTCGCCCGGCCAGGACGGCAGACGCCGCCGGAGCGGCGCCAGGTCGGAATGGTGTTCCAGGACTATGCGCTGTTTCCCCACCTGTCGGTCGCCGACAACATCGGCTTCGGACTGCGCGGGCTGCAGGCAACAGCTCGCGGTGCGCGTGTGCGCGAACTGCTCGACGTCGTCGGGCTGTCCAGTGCCGGCACCCGCTTCCCGCACGAACTCTCCGGCGGACAGCAGCAGCGGGTCGCGCTGGCGCGGGCGCTGGCGCCGCGGCCGGAACTGCTGCTGCTGGACGAGCCGTTCTCCAATCTCGATGTCGAGATGCGCGAGCGTCTCGGTCAGGAAGTGCGCGACATCCTGAAGCACCAGGGCACCACGGCGATCCTGGTCACCCACGACCAGGTCGAGGCGTTCGCCGTCGCCGACGAGATCGGCATCCTGCACACGGGCCGACTGCGGCAGTGGGACACCCCATACAACCTCTATCACCGGCCGGCACAGCGCTTCGTCGCCGACTTCATCGGCAAGGGCGTGTTCGTGCCTGGCGTCGTGCTCGACGATCAGCGCATAGACATCGGCATCGGCAAGCTCACCGGCGACCTGCCGCCGGAATGCGCTGCCGGCTGCGCCAACTGTACGAACGGCTGCGACGTCGAGGTGCTGCTGCGGCCCGATGACATCGTCCACGACGACGCGAGCGCGCTCAAGGCGCGGGTGCTGCACAAGGCCTTCCGCGGCGCCGACATCCTGTACACGCTCGCGCTGCCGGACGGTCGCAAGGCCCTGTCGGTAGTGCCCAGCCACCACGACCACGCACTGGGCGAGGAGATCGGCATCCGCGTCGAGGCCGATCACGTCATCGTGTTCCGGCGCGATGCCGGCGCCGCGGCGCGCACCCAGCGCTCGAGCGGACCTGCGCCGACGTAACGCTGCCACGCCGGCGACAGCATCGCCGCCAGCAGCCAGAATCCGGCACCGAAGGCGAACAGCCCGAGCGAGCCCAGCCGCGGCGCCGCTGCCAGCGCCGGGCCGGCGAACAGCAG
>CANGUQ010000460.1 GCA_947456915.1 Betaproteobacteria bacterium | reverse complement strand
GGCCCGCCCGGCGGGTACGCCGGCCGTGCGCCCGGCAGGCGTGTCGGCCACGCCCGCCGCCGCCAGCGTCCGGGCCGGAAGCGGGGCTCGGGGGCTTCGCGTATAATCTTGGGCATTCCTGTGGGCGGTGTCCAGGTTGCGGCCAAAAGATTGATCCGGAACGCTTTTCCGGATCGGGCTGGTGGCGGCGGCGAACCGGGTGCACACCCCCGCACACTACATCTGCCGCCTCGGTGCGGGTGCTTGGGTAGGAGCAGCGGTGCAGGGCCGGCGCCCGGACGTCACGGGCGCGGACAGACTGTGCGCGCCGCCGTCCGCTGCCCGGCGCCGTGTCGAGGTCAGGCGCCAAGTCCGGAGAGTCGCCCGTGTCCGTCCGTCCGCCCGCTCTGCTCGCGCTCGCCGACGGAACGGTATTCCACGGCCTGTCGATCGGGGCCCCCGTGGTCTCCGTGGGCGAGGTCGTGTTCAACACCTCGATGTCGGGCTATCAGGAGATCCTCACCGACCCGTCCTACGCGGGACAGATGGTCACCCTGACCTACCCGCACATCGGCAACGTCGGTACCAACCCCGAGGACGTCGAGTCATCCAGGGTGCATGCCGCCGGGCTGATCATCCGCGACCGGTCGATGGTGGCCAGCAACTTCCGCTCGACGCAGACGCTCACCGGCTATCTGGAAGCGGCCGGCGTCGCCGGCATCGCCGAGATCGACACGCGCAAGCTCACGCGGGTACTGCGCGAGAAGGGCGCACAGGGCGGGTGCCTGATGGCGGCCACCAGCGCGGGCCAGACCCTGGACGCCGCGGCCGCGGTGGCGAAGGCGCGAGCCTTTCCCGGGCTTGCCGGCATGGATCTGGCGAAGGAAGTGACCTGCGCGGCAGCGCACGAGTGGCGCGAGGGGGAGTGGGCGCTGGGCAGCGGCTACGCGGCCGCGGCGGCGCCGCGCTTTCGCGTCGTGGCCTACGATTTCGGTGTCAAGCGCAACATCCTGCGCATGCTGGCCAGTCGCGGCTGCGCGCTGACCGTGGTACCGGCGCAGACGCCTGCGGCCGAGGTGATCGCGCTCGCCCCCGACGGCGTGTTTCTCTCCAACGGCCCCGGTGATCCGGAGCCGTGCGACTACGCGATCGCGGCCATCCGCACGCTGCTCGATCGCGAGCTGCCGATGTTCGGCATCTGCCTGGGGCACCAGCTGCTCGGGCTCGCGAGCGGGGCGAAGACGCTCAAGATGAAGTTCGGGCACCACGGCGCCAACCACCCGGTGCAGGATCTGGACACGCGCAAGGTGATGATCACCAGCCAGAATCACGGCTTCGCGGTGGATCCGGACACGCTGCCGGCAAGCGCGCGCATCACCCACGTGTCGCTGTTCGACGGCAGCCTGCAGGGCTTCGAGCGCACCGACCGTCCGGCCTTCTGCTTCCAGGGACACCCGGAGGCGAGCCCGGGTCCGCACGACATCGGCTACCTGTTCGACAGATTCGTCCGGATGATGGAGGCGCGCCGTGGTTGAGCGTCGTGTCGACGTCGCTGCCCCGGTGCGCGGCGCCGGGCCGATCGTCATCGGCCAGGCCTGCCGGGCAGACGAGGCAGGCCATGCCTAAGCGTACCGACATCAAGAGCGTGCTCATCATCGGGGCCGGGCCGATCGTCATCGGCCAGGCCTGCGAGTTCGACTACTCCGGCGCGCAGGCGTGCAAGGCGCTGCGCGACGAGGGATACCGGGTGATCCTGGTCAACTCGAACCCGGCGACGATCATGACCGACCCGGGCATGGCCGATGCGACCTACGTCGAACCGATCACCTGGCAGATGGTCGAGCGGGTGATCGAGATCGAGAAACCCGACGCGCTGCTGCCGACCATGGGCGGGCAGACGGCGCTCAACTGCGCGCTCGATCTGGCGAGGCAGGGCGTGCTGGAGAAGCACGGGGTCGAGCTGATCGGCGCTTCGCGCGAGGCGATCGACAAGGCCGAGGACCGCGAGAAGTTCAAGCGCGCGATGGCGAAGATCGGGCTGGCGAGCCCGCGCTCGGCGCTCGCCCACAGCATGGAAGAGGCGCTGCAGGTGCAGGCGGTGGTCGGCTATCCCACGATCATCCGGCCCTCGTTCACGCTCGGCGGCAGCGGCGGCGGCATCGCCTACAACCGCGAGGAGTTCGTCGCCATCATCGAGCGCGGGCTCGACGCCTCGCCGACCAAGGAGGTGCTGGTCGAGGAATCGGTGATCGGCTGGAAAGAGTACGAGATGGAGGTCGTGCGCGATCGCAACGACAACTGCATCATCGTCTGCTCGATCGAGAACCTCGACCCGATGGGCGTGCACACCGGCGACTCGATCACCGTGGCCCCGGCGCAGACGCTCACCGACAAGGAATACCAGATCCTGCGCAACGCCTCGATCGCCTGCCTGCGCGAGATCGGCGTGGAGACCGGCGGCTCGAACGTGCAGTTCGCGATCAATCCGGCCGACGGCCGGATGGTGATCATCGAGATGAATCCGCGCGTGTCGCGCTCTTCGGCGCTCGCCTCGAAGGCCACCGGCTTTCCGATTGCGAAGGTGGCGGCCAAGCTCGCCATCGGCTACACGCTGGACGAGCTGCGCAACGAGATCACCGGCGGTGCGACGCCCGCGTCGTTCGAGCCGACGATCGACTACGTGGTCACCAAGGTGCCGCGGTTCGCGTTCGAGAAGTTTCCGCAGGCCAACTCGCGCCTGACCACGCAGATGAAGTCGGTCGGCGAGGTCATGGCGATCGGGCGCACGTTCCAGGAGTCGCTGCACAAGGCACTGCGCGGACTGGAGACCGGCGTCGACGGCTTCAACCTGAAGACCGTAGACCCGGAGACGATCGCCGACGAACTCGCCTACCCCGGTCCCGAGCGGCTGTGGTTCGTGGCCGACGCCTTCGGTGTGGGCATGTCGCTCGACGAGGTGCACAAGCTCACCCGCATCGATCCGTGGTTCCTGGTGCAGATCAAGGAACTCGTCGATCTCGAACTCGCGGTGGAGAAGAAATCGCTCGCCGATCTGGACGCAGCCGAACTGCGGATGCTCAAGCGCAAGGGCTTCAGCGACCGGCGACTCGCGTATCTGACCAGGGCGACCGAGGACGCGGTGCGGGCGCGCCGGCACGGTTTCGGCATCCGCCCGGTGTTCAAGCGCGTGGACACCTGCGCCGCGGAGTTCGCCACCTCGACTGCCTACATGTACTCCACCTACGACGAGGAGTGCGAGGCGCAGCCGACCGACCGGCGCAAGATCATGGTGCTCGGCGGCGGTCCGAACCGCATCGGGCAGGGCATCGAGTTCGACTACTGCTGCGTGCACGCGGCGCTCGCGCTGCGCGAGGACGGGTTCGAGACCATCATGGTCAACTGCAACCCGGAGACGGTGTCGACCGACTACGACACTTCCGACCGGCTGTACTTCGAGCCGCTCACGCTGGAGGACGTGCTCGAGATCGTTGCGATCGAGCGGCCGTTCGGCGTGATCGTGCAGTTCGGCGGGCAGACGCCGCTCAAGCTCGCGCGCGACCTCGAGCGCTGCGGCGTGCCGATCATCGGCACCAGCCCGGATTCGATCGACGTCGCCGAGGACCGCGAGCGTTTCCAGAAGCTGATCAACCGGCTCAAGCTGCGTCAGCCGCCCAACCGCACGGCGAAGAGCGCCGCGAAGGCGATCGCGCTCGCCGAGGAGATCGGCTATCCGCTGGTCGTGCGCCCGAGCTACGTGCTGGGCGGACGGGCGATGGAGATCGTGCACCGGCAGGCCGACCTCGAGCGCTACATGCGCGAGGCGGTCAAGGTGTCGAACGATTCGCCGGTGCTGCTCGACCGCTTCCT
>CANGUQ010000459.1 GCA_947456915.1 Betaproteobacteria bacterium | reverse complement strand
GGGGTCGACGTCGTGCACGTGCCCTACAAGGGCTCGGCGCCGGCACTGGCCGAGGCGGCCGGCGGGCAGGTCGATGCCGTGTTCGCGAGCTTCGCCTCGGCGGCCGCGCTGGTGAATGCCGGCAAGCTGCAGGTGCTCGCGATCGCCGCCGCGCGCCGTCACCCGTCGCAGCCCGATGCACCGACGCTGGTCGAACTGGGCGCGAAGGACCTCGTCGCCGATCACTGGTGGGGCGTGATCGCCCCGGCGCGCACGCCGAAGGAGATCGTCGCGCGGCTGAACGCCGAGCTGGCACGTGCGGTGGCGAGCAGCGAGGCGAAGGAGCGGTTCGCGACACTGGCGGTCGACCCGCGCGCGAGCACACCGGCCGAGTTCGCGACGCTGGTGGACAACGACATCAGACGCTTCGCGCGCATCGCGCGCGAGTCGAACATCCGGGTCGATTGACGACGCGAACGGGGGCCGCGCACCGCGCGCTGCGGAGCCTGTCGGCCGGGCATCTGCTGCGGCGGATCGCGAAGCGGCTTCGAACACGATCCGATCGAACCAGCCGCGCGCGCCGGGTGCGTCGCGGCAGGCTTCGCTCATAACGAGGAGAACAAGCGTGGCATCACTGAAGGAACTCTGCACCGGGCCCAGCACCTTCATGGGCGTGCCCTGGGCGACCGAGATCGGCAACGCACACGCCGCGGTGCTCGGCATTCCATTCGACGTGGGCACCCACGCGTTTCGCGTCGGCGCGCGGCAGGGCCCGGCCTCGATCCGCGAGCAGTCGCGCCTGATGCGCCACTGGAACCCCGAGTTCGCCGACTTCCCCGTCGCCGAGAAACTCGGACTGATCGATGTGGGCGACGTGAAGCTGGTGCCGTCGAAGACGCATCACGCGTTTGCGCAGATCGAGGCCGCGGTCGGCGCCATCGTCGACGGCGGTGCCGTACCGATCACGATGGGCGCCGATGGCAGCGTGTCGCTGCCGGTGATCCGCGCCGTGGGCAAGCGCCACCCGGGCATGGCCGTCGTGCACATCGACTCGCACACCGACAGCGCGCTGCCGCCCGGCCCGGACGAGCACAACGCCGGCACGCAGTTCCACTACGCCGCGGTGGAAGAACTCGTCGACAGTACCCTGTCGTGGCACATCGGCATCCGCGGTACCGTGTTCCGCCCGGGCGGTTTCACCCACACCGAGGAGCTGGGCTACAACATCATCACGATGAGCCAGCTGATGGCGCGCGGCATTCCCGCGGTGATGAAGGATCTGCGCGAGAAGCTCGAAGGCAAACCGGTCTATCTGTGCCTGGACATGGACGCGTTCGACCCCTCATGCGCGCCGGGCGTGTGCGCGCCGAGCTGGGGCGGGCTGGCGGCGCGCGAAGGGATCGACATGTTCCGGCGGCTGCACGGCCTGGACATCGTCGCCGTCGACGTCAACACCGTGAGTCCGCCACATGACGTGAATGGCATGGCGGCGTTCCTCGCGGCGAACATGATGTTCGAGGGGATGATGCTGGTGGCGGCGAGGCGGTTTGCGGGGGAGGTGCGCCAGTTCCAGCTTGCCGGATGATGCAGACCCGGCGGCGTACGGGTTATCGCAGCGCACATCCGCTCGGGCCAGTCAGCTTTCACCTTCGATAATTTAGCTTCGTGCCGGATTTATCTCGTGCGCGTGAATGCTGGGTTTCCGGGGCGACCTCCCCTGCTAATCTTGACGAGTGGGGTGTGGATAACTACGCTGGATGTATGCATAAATCTCGTTAGGCGCACCGATGTTCGCTCTTCTGGTTCTGGCCGGCGCATTCAGTGGCGCGGCATATCTTGCCACATTTAAACTACAGCAAAAACGCCGGCTCACTGTGGCGGCACTTACGTTCGTGTTGCTCGGGCTACTTCCTGTCGGCTTTGCCTTTCTCTTTGATGATCTCGTCTCTTGCTGGCTTTACTATGATCAATGCAAGGCAGAACGTATCCCGGGCCTCTCAGAAAGCGATTGCCTGAAAAAAAAGGATGCCGTCGCCTACCTACTCGAAGGTGGAATCTGCCTTGTTAGATACGATTAGCCAATCCGCGGCGCCTAACCCATCATTCCGCCGGACCTGCGCGAAAAGTCGCGCAGGCCGGTGAATTCAAACGTTAGGCCCCATGTTCGGAGTCGGCGTCCCGAATCCCCTGTTCGTGTTGCTGCTGCCCATCATGTTCGCCGCGGCAGCCGCCTTTACGTTCAGGCTGTCGGCTCGACTCGTGAGGTATCTTGGGCTACCAGGAGTGCGCGATGTACGCTTTCGCGTTCTATTCGGCGCAGCGTTCGTGCTTTGCCTCGTCGGCTTACTCCTTCCCGTGTGGCAGTCTGCAGTTTTGTTTGCCCCTGTCGTATGGGGCCTCAGCTACTTCGGGGCCATTACGGCGGAGGCACGTAAGGCTTTCCCTTGGCTGGCTTTGCTCGCGTCGCTCTCTATCACGGCTTGGTCGACTCTTGGCGTCGGCGCACTGATATGGCTGCTTCTTGCATAGTCGTTTCAATAGCAGGTAGTGTCGCGTGGCCTAACCCGGCGTTCGAGCGGACCTCCACCAGCGTCGCGCGGCAGGCGCCTGTTCGCCATGCTGCATCCTGCCGTGCGCCGCTGGTTCCGGCCGCTCAACTCGTTCGTTAGAGCGCTGGTCGAATGTTCACCCTTCGCTGCACCCAGAAGCTTCTGTGCCGTGGGCTCACTGATGCGGGCGGCACCGGTCGCACTCCGACAACCGTTCTGGGTGACTGGTATGCCCACGTTCTCGTCACGCGTCCGCACCATCTGGTTCTCTGCGTCAGTGAGCGAACGTTGCTGCCAGTTGTCGTGTTGGCGAAAGCGGCTGATCGCCTACCTTCGCGCCTGGTCGAGTCACTCGTACCTGTCTTGCAGCGTGTCGGCGTCGAGGATGCGGCCGTACAGTACGAGCTTGCTGAGATGGGCGCTTGCAGCGTAGGTCGCACCGCGAGCCGGAGCGTCGTGGGCTCAATGAACGAAGTGTTGTTCTTTCTTCAGATCAGTCTCGACCGGCATCCTCAGTACTCCTTGCTCGAGCACGCCATGTATCTCGCCCGTATTCCGCTGAAGGGCTGCGAAGGCAACTACCCCGATCGAGCGACAATCGCGCTGTTTCAGAGCGCAGCACTTCTTGGCCGCGTCAGAGATGCAAGTGCGCTCTAACCTGGCGTTCGAGCTGACCTCCACCAGCGTCGCGCGGCAGGCTGCTGTTCGCTATGCTGCATCCTGCCGCGCGCCGCTGGTTCCGGCCGCTCAACTTGTTCGTTGGGCCTTCCAATCGACGCATGCGCTACCATACCTTCAGACTTCAATCCATCAGCTCACAGGTGTGCGATGAGAACGTATTCGGCAGTAATTGAACGCGATTCGGCCACCGGGCTTTACGTCGGCTTTGTTCCTGGCTTTCCAGGCGCTCATTCCCAGGGTGAGACCCTCGACGAGCTTCAGCACAACCTTCAAGAAGTCGTCGCTATGCTCCTCGAAGATGGCGACCCCGAACTCGAGTCCCAGTTCGTGGGCGTGCAGAATGTCGCTGTGGCCTAGCTCGTGGGCAGCCTGCCGGTTCTGAAGCCGTCTGAAGTCGTGGCGATCCTTACCAAGATGGGCTTTTCGGAAGTGCGGCAACGCGGGTCACATAAGCAGTTTCGTGATGCCTCCGGTCGAGGAACAACCGTGCCCTTCCATCAGGGGCGCGATATCTCCCCGATCTTGCTGCGGCAGATATGTCGCGATATCGGTGTCACGGTCGATGAGTTTCTTGCCCACCGGTAGGCCCAACCCGGCGTTCGAGCGGACCTCCACCAGCGGCGCGCGGCAGGCTGCTG
>CANGUQ010000458.1 GCA_947456915.1 Betaproteobacteria bacterium | reverse complement strand
CTCGGCGATCGGCGACCGCTGCTCGCCCGGCGGTGCCGGCTCGGGCGTCCGGGGCGCCGTCCGCAGGCGTGCGGCGCAGCGTGGGCAGGGCGCCGAGCATCGCCAGGATCAGCAGGGAGGCGAACACGCCCGGTACGACGTTCATCATGACGACTTCGCGCCAGGTGAACAGCGCGAGCAGCCCGCCCACTACCAGCGGTGCCAGCGCTTCGCCGACGTTGCCGCCCATCGCGTGGATCGACAGGGTAAACCCCTTGTTCGCCGGGTAGCGGTCTGCCAGTGTCGAGATCGCCGTCGGATGCCAGATGTTGTTGCCGACCGACACCAGCGTCACGCAGGCGAGCAGCACCCAGTACGTGCTGGAGAAGCCCATCAGCATGTACGGGAAGCCGACCCAGAACAGCGAGGCTGCCATCATCAGACCGCGCCGGTGAAAGCGGTCGACCAGCATGCCGGCCGGCAGATTGGAGGCTGCGCCGATCGCGTGCTGCACGGTCATGATGAAACCGATCTGCACGTAGGACAGGCCGAGTTCGCTGCCGATCAGCGGCAGCAGCAGGTAGAAGGTCGCCGTGTACCAGTGTGTCATCCCGTGGCCGGCGGAGATCAGCCACACGTCCTTCATCTTCGCGATCCCGCGAAACGAGGGCTGGGGCAGTGTGGCGAGGCCGGACATGCGGGCGTGTGGAAGGGGGCGACGGCGCGGCGCCCGCGGTGAACAGGACCGGCGAGGATATCACGCAGGGTCTGCTCGTTCGCGAGGCCAGCCCGCACGCGGCCGTGCGACCGGGGGGCAGGGCCGGGGAGCGTCACGCGGGCCGCCACCGGGCCTGCGCGCGCTGCCGCACGCCCGGGTCAGGCCGTGAAGCGCTCCGCCCCCTTCATCAGGCGGGCAGCCAGCGTCTGCATCGCGCGTGCCTGTTCCTCTGCGCGGGCGATGGTCTGGCTCGATTCGCTCGCCATCTGCGCGATGCGTTCCACGTTGCGCGCGATGTCCTCGCTGGCGCTGCGCTGCTCACCGAGCGAGGAGGCGACTTCGTCGACCCGCGCGCGGGAGCGTTCGGCGTCCTCTCGCAGTTCCTCGAGCGTGCGCGCGCCCTCTTCGGTCTGGACGACGCCGGCCTCGACCAGGGCCTGGCTCTCCGCCAGCCGCTTCACCGACTCCTCGATCTGCGCCTGGATCGCTGCGATCGTGGCGCCGATCTGGGTGGTCGAGCTGCCGGTGCGCTCGGCAAGCTTGCGCACCTCGTCGGCCACCACCGCGAAGCCGCGTCCCTGTTCTCCGGCGCGCGCGGCTTCGATCGCGGCATTGAGCGAGAGCAGGTTGGTCTGCTCCGAGATGTCGCGGATGACGTTGACGATCGCGCTGATCTCGCGCGACTGCGCGTTCAGCTTCTCGATGCTGCCTGCCGAGACCTCGATCGAGCGGGCGATGCCGCGCATGTTGTTCGAGGTTTCGCGTGCCGTGACCTGACCCTGGCTCGCGCGCTCGGCTGCCCGCGATGCCGCGTTGGCGGATTCCTGCGTGGAATCGGCGACATGGCTGATCGAGACCGACATCTGCTCCACCGTGGCAGCGCTGCCGGCAGCGTACTCGCTCTGGTGACGCGCAGCGGTGAGAACGGCACCGGTTGCCGTCGCCAGCTCGGTGGCGGCACCGCTTACCGAACTCGCCTCGCTCTTCACGCCGCGGATCGCCTGCTGCAGCACCTCCATCAGCCCGTCGAAGGCGACCGCGGTGCGCGCGATCTCGTCGGAGCCCGCGACCTTTGCCCGCGCAGTGAGGTCGCTGTGGATCCTGCTGTGCTCGATCGCGCTCATCAGGCGCTGGATCGGGCCGACGATGCTCGCCCGAACGGTGAGAAAGACGCCAACGAGCAGCGCCAGTCCGAGCGCGAGGCACACCCCCAGGCCGATCAGGATCTGCGTGTTGCGCGCGACCACGGCGGCATACTGCGCCGCGGCCTCGTCCTCCTGGATGCGGAGCAGGGTCTGCATGTTCTCGCTCACCGGCACCGCCAGCTTGTCGACCTTGCCGGCATACAGCTCGCGCGCAGCAGCGATGTCGCCCTTGCGCAGTGCGGCCGCCAGCGGTTGCAGGCCTTCGCGCACGAGTTCGTCGTAGCTCGCTCGGGTCTTCCGGTACTGTCGCTGCTCCTGCTCGTCGGAGTAGGTTGCGAGATAGGCCTGCCACGACTTCTCGAAGTCCTGCATGCGCTGGTCGAGGCGCGCGGCGTGGTCGAGCGCGCCCGCCGCCGAGCCCGCGATCGCGCCACCCGCCGCGGCGGTGCGTGCGCTCAGCACCGCCTCGTTCGCGCGCGACAGATGCGCCAGCCCTACCGCGCGATCCATGTACACGGTGCGCAGGCCCTCGGCCGCCGAACTCGTGCCCCAGTAGCCGAACACGGCGACTGCGAACAGCATGATCAGCGGTACTGCAGCAATCAGCCTGAGCCTGCCGCCTACTCCGAGCGTCTTCATTCCTGACCTGTCTCCCGTTCCGGACTACGCGGCGCGCGCGAACAGCGTGGCCGGGTCGTCGGCCGCCATGTCGGCCAGCAGCGCCTCCATGTCCAGCACCAGCACGACGGAGCCGTCGCCCGCGAGGGTCGCGCCGGCCACGCCCTTCGGCTTGATCTGGTCGAGCGGCTTGATCACCACGTCATCGCGCCCGATGAAGCCATCGACGGCCAGCACCAGCGAGGACAGGGCGGCCTGCATCAGCACGCCGTAGCGCGGCGGCTCCTCCTGCGGCCAGCCGATCATGCCCGACAGCGTGCGCACCGGCAGTACCTCGTCGCGCACGACCATCGTCGCGCGGCCCGACACCGCCTGCACGTCCTCGGCGCGGATCGGGATGATCTCCCGCACCATCGACAGCGGCACGGCGAACGCCTGCTCGCCCACGCGCACCATCAGTACCGGCAGGATGGCCAGCGTGAGGGGCAGCGAGATCGAGATGCGCGAGCCGCCGCCTGGCTCGGACACGATGTCGATGCGGCCGTTGAGCTTCTGGATGTTGCTCTTCACGACGTCCATGCCGACGCCGCGGCCGGACACGCTGGAGATCTCGTCCTTGGTCGAGAAGCCGGGCAGGAAGATCAGGTGCAGCGCCTGGCGGTCGTCGAGCGCGCTTGCCGCGTCGGAGTCCATCAGGCCTTTCTCCACCGCCTTGCGGCGCAGCGCATCCGGGCGCATGCCGCGGCCGTCGTCGCTGATCTCGATCACGATGTGATCGCCCGCCTGGCGCGCAGCCAGACGTACCGTACCGCGCTCGGGCTTGCTGGCGGCCGCTCGCTCGGCGGGCGACTCGATCCCGTGGTCGACGGCGTTCCTCACCAGGTGCACCAGCGGGTCGTTCAGCTCCTCGACCATCGTCTTGTCGAGTTCGGTGTCCTCGCCGATCAGCTCCAGCTCGATTTCCTTGCCGAGCTGCCGAGCCAGGTCGCGCGCCATGCGCGGATACTTCTGGAACAGCCTGCCGACCGGCTGCATGCGGGTCTTCATGACCGCGTTCTGCAGATCGCCGACCAGCAGATCGAGCTGGCTCACCGCCTCGTCGAGCGCCCGGAACATCTCCGGCGACGTCTTGCCCTGCATGATCTCCGAACGCAGGCAGGTGAGGCGGTTCTTGGTCAGGCCGATCTCGCCCGACAGGTTGAGTACCTGGTCCAGCCGGACGGTATCGATGCGGATCGTGTTGTCCTTCACCACCAGCTTGTCGGTGTCGCGCCTGCCGGCGCGCTCGGCCTTGTTGCGCGGCTGATCGGTCTCGCGCCGTCCGTGCGGCGAGGGCGCCGGCGCTGCGGTGGGCGGTGCCCCTGCCGGTGCCGCGGACGCCGGAGTGCGGG
>CANGUQ010000457.1 GCA_947456915.1 Betaproteobacteria bacterium | reverse complement strand
CGCCCGGTAGCGCGTCGCCTCGTCCGGCCCCGGCTGCTCCCGCCGGTGCACCGGGCATGCGTCGCCCCGCCAGCCCGAGCGGGCCGCCCGGCCTGCGCAGCGTCTTGCGCCGCCGGCGTGCCCGCAGCCCGACCCGAAACACCTCCAACCGAGCAACGAACCATGCGCACACTGACTTCCTGGATCGACGGCCGCACCCTGCCTGCCACCGGAGCCGAGGACGGCTTCGATCTCGTATCGCCGATCGACGGACACACGCTGTACCGGATCGTCGAGGCGGACCAGGCGACCGTCGACCGCGCGGTGACGAGCGCGCGCGCGGCCTGGCAGACGCACCGCCGCAGCACGGTCGCACAGCGTGTGGCCTGGCTCGAGGCGCTGGCCAGGGCGTTCGAGCAGGATGCCGCGCGCATCACCGAGATGATCGTCACCACGATCGGCAAGCCGCGGCGCGCCGCCAACTTCGAGGCTTCGCGCGTTGGCGCGTTCATCCGCAACTGCATCGCCGAGCTGCTCGCCGGCCGCGGCGAGGTGCTGCCGCTCGACAGCGCCCCGGCCGGCGCGGGACACCTCGGCTACGCGAAGCGCGTGCCCTACGGCGTGGTGGCGGCGATCACGCCGTTCAACGCGCCTGCGAACCTGCTGGTGCAGAAGCTCGCCCCGGCACTGGCCACCGGCAACGCGGTGGTGGTGAAGCCGCACCCGACCGGCATCGAGGTCGCGCTCGCGTTCGCCGAACTGGCGAAGAAGGCGGGTCTGCCCGATGGCCTGTTCAACGTGATCACGGGCGATCGCGCAGCGGCCCAGGCGCTGGCCGCGCATCCGCTGACTTCGGTGATCACGCTCACCGGGGGCGTGGCGGCAGCGCGTGCGCTCGCGCAGGCGGCCGGAGCGAAGAAGTTCTGCGCCGAGCTTGGTTCGAACGCGGCGAACATCGTGCTCGCCGATGCCGATCTCGACGACGCAGCCACCAAGATCGCCGCGGCCGGCTTCGAGGCGAGCGGCCAGCAGTGCATCTCGGCGCAGCGCATCATCGTCGAGCAGCCGGTGTTCGAGTCGTTCGTCGAGAAGTTCGTCGCCGCGGCGAAGAAGCTCAGGGTGGGCGACCCGACGGATCCGGCCACCGACGTGGGGACGATGGTGAGCGTCGCCGCCGCGCAGCGGGTGATGGCGCTGGTCACCGACGCCCGGGCGCAGGGCGCGCGCATCGCGCTCGCGCCGACGCTGGAGGGGGCCTGCCTGTCGCCTGCGATCATCGTGGCGGCGCCCGGGCAGGCGCGCGTGCTGCGCGAGGAGGCGTTCGGACCGGTCGTCGTCGTGCAGGCGGCACGCGATCTGGACGACGCGCTCGCGCAGGCGAACGACTCGGAGTTCGGGCTGCAGGGCGCCTGCTTCACCGCCAGCCTCGACAGTGCGCTGCGCGTGGCCGAGGAGTTCGACTGCGGTTCGATCTGGATCAACGAGGCGAGCCGGTTTCGTCTCGACATGTATCCGTTCGGCGGCGTGAAGGACAGCGGCTTCGGGCGCGAGGGCATCCGCTACGCGATGGAAGAGTATTCGCAGCTGAAGTTCGTCGGACTGCGCGCGAGCCGCTAGCTGCGACGGGCACCCGGCAGCGGCGCAGTGCCGCGCGACGCAGGTACACTCGACTTCGATGAACCGCAGCCACGACACGACGAACGACCCGATGGCGCCCGGCAGCGGCGAAGCAGGGACCCGGCTTCGCGCCGGCCTGATCGGCGGGGGTTCGATCGCGCGCGTGATCGCGCGGGCGATCGCCGAGCCGCGGCCTGCACCGGACGGCGTGGCGGCAGTGCGTCACCGGGTGCAGCTGATCGGTGCGCTGGTGCACGACACCGCGCGCGCGCGGGCGCACGGCTTCACCGAGCGCGTGCCGCTGATCACCACGCTCGACGAATTCCTCGCTGCGCGGCCGGCGCTGGTCGCGGAGTGCGCCGGCCACGGCGGGCTCGCCGAGTACGGCGCACGCATCCTCGGCGCGGGCATCGATCTCGTGGTGGCTTCGGTCGGGGCACTCGCCGACAGCGCGCTCGAGCACTCGCTGCGCGAGGCGGCGCGTGGTTCCGGTGCGCGCATCCACATTCCGTCGGGCGCGGTGGGCGCGCTCGACGCGCTGTCGGCGGCGCGCTTCGGCGGGTTGACCGCCGTGCGCTATGTCGGCCGCAAGCCGATCGCGGCGTGGCGCGGCACCCGCGCGGTCGAGACGGTCGACCTCGATCGCATCGAGGCGGCGACCACCGTGTTCGAGGGCAGCGCGCGCGAGGCGGCGCTGGCGTTTCCGCAGAATGCCAACGTCTGCGCGGCGATCGCGCTGGCCGGTGTGGGGATGGACGCCACGCAGGTGCGACTGGTGGCCGATCCGCTCGCGCGCGGCAACGAGCACGAGATCGAGGCCGAGGGCAGCTTCGGCACGCTGCGCTTCAGCGTCGTCGGCAAGCCGCTGGCGGAGAACCCCAAGACCTCCAGCCTTGCCGCCTACAGCCTGCTGCGTGCGCTGGTGTCGCCGTCGGAGACGCTGGCGATCGGCTGAGCGCCGGCGCGCGCATCGCGCCGTTGCCTGCGGGATCGTCGGTCGTGCACCCGATGCGCGCGGGATCGCCCTGTCGCGCAGTGCGCGATCGGTCCGCCGGTTGCCGCAGTGCGAGATTACGGCGCCGAGGCGATCTGGTACGGTGCGTCCCTGAGAACGGTCGCCCTTGCGCAACGGGACGATCGCCATTGACACCGAAGAGGAGATCGCCTTGATGCGCAGTCACCGTGTGCTGATCATGGGTGCGTCGTACGGATCGCTGCTGGGGGCGAAACTCGCGCTCGCCGGCCATCACGTGAATCTGGTCTGCCTGCCGGCCGAGGTCGAGGCGTTCAATCGCGACGGCGCACGCGTACGGCTGCCGGTGCGCGGGCGCGACGGCCTGGTCGAGATCGACTCGCGGCGCGCGTCGGGTTCGCTGAAGGCCGAGGGCCCGGCGACGATCGACCCCGCCGGCTACGATCTGGTCGGGCTCGCGATGCAGGAGCCGCAGTACCGCTCGCCGGGCGTGCGCGAGCTGCTCGCGCGCGTGGGCGAGGCGCGCGTGCCGTGCATGTCGATCATGAACATGCCGCCGCTGACCTATCTCAGGCGGATCCGGGGCCTCGACGTCGATGCCTGTCGCGGCGCCTATGCCGACCCGGCGGTCTGGGATCCGCTCGACCCGGCGCTGCTCACGCTGTGCAGTCCTGATGCGCAGGCATTCCGTCCGCCCGAGGAGCCGGTCAACGTGCTGCAGGTGCGCCTGCCCACCAACTTCAAGGCCGCACGCTTCGCGGGCGATGCACACACGCTCATGCTGCGCGAGCTGGAGGCCTCGATCGACGCGATCCGCTTCGATCCGGGTGACGGCTCGCGCATCGAGCTGCCGGTGAAGCTGCGGGTGCACGAGTCGATCTTCGTGCCGCTCGCCAAGTGGGCGATGCTGATGGCGGGCAACTATCGCTGCATCACCCGCGCCGGCATGCGGCCGATCAGGGACGCGGTGCACGGCGATCTCGCAGCCTCGCGCGCGATGTACGACTGGGTGGTCGACGTGTGCACGACGCTGGGCGCAGCGGCGAGCGATCTGGTGCCGTTCGAGAAGTGCGCGGCGGCAGCCAACGGGCTGCTCAGCCCGTCGTCGGCGGCCCGCGCGCTCTACGGCGGGGCGGCCAACATCGAGCGTGTCGACCGGCTGGTGCAGGCGGTGGCCGCACAGCAGGGCAAGCGCTCGCCGGTGCTCGACGAGATCGTCGAACTGGTCGACGCGCAGCTCGAGCGCAACCGGGCGGCAGCGAGCGCCTGACTCCCGGGGAGGT
>CANGUQ010000456.1 GCA_947456915.1 Betaproteobacteria bacterium | reverse complement strand
GCACACGGCGGACACGGCGGACACGAGGCAGGCGAGGCACACGAGGGCTGGCAACGCGCCAGCGCTGCTGACCCGCGCGCCGATGCGGCTGCGGGCTGCGCACCACCGCTGCAGGGCATGGACCGGCGCGCCCGCCTCCTCTGCCTCTGCTATCTTCATCGGCGCAGCCGCGGCACGCACGGCTCGCCTCGGCCTCGCCGGGCACTTGCGCAGGCCTCGCTGGCGAACGATCGTGCCGCGACCCGCGCGTCCCCTGGCCTCGCCCAGCCCTCTCACCCCCGCCGACCGAAGAGCGCACCGATGACCCAACCCCACGAACTCACCGCCAGCGAAGCCGCCCGCGAGATCGACGCCGGACGCCTCACCGCCACTGCCCTGGTCGAGAGCTGCCTCGAGCGCATCGCCGAGCGCGAACCCGAAGTGCAGGCGTGGGTCCGGCTGGCCGCCGGGCCGGCGCGCGCACGCGCGAAGCAACTCGATGCAGGCGCGCGCCGCGGAGCGCTGCACGGTGTCCCGTTCGGCGTGAAGGACATCATCGAGACCTTCGACATGCCTACCGAGTACGGCTCGCCGATCTACACCGGCACGCAGACGCGCAACGACGCTGCGTGTGTCGCGCTGATGCGCGAGGCTGGCGGCGTGCTGATGGGCAAGACGGTCACCACCGAATTCGCGAACATGCACCCGGGCAACACCCGCAACCCGCACGACACGCGTCGTACGCCGGGCGGCTCGTCGAGCGGATCGGCAGCGGCGGTCGGAGCGAGCATGGTCCCGCTCGCGCTGGGCACGCAGACCACCGCATCGACGATCCGGCCCGCGTCGTACTGCGGCGCGGTCGGCTACCGGCCGACCTGGGGCGACATCCGGTTGTCGGGTGTGCGCGAGGCTGCCGGGTCGCTCGACACGCTGGGGCTGATCACGCGCTCGATCGACGACGTGGCGCTGCTGCGCGACGTGCTGCTCGGCCGCCCGGTCGAGCCGCTGCCGGCCGAAGTGCGCAAGCCGCGCATCGGCTTCTGCCGTACCCACCTGTGGTCACAGATCGAGCCCTCGACCGCCGTGCTGCTCGAAGATGCGGTGAAGCGGCTCGCCGCCGCCGGGGCCGTGGTCGAGGACATCACGATGCCCGCAGGATTCGCGCATGTGCTCGACGCGCACCGCTGGGTGTCGAGCTTCGAGTTCACGCGCAACTTCCGCCACGAGATCGTCAACCACTGGGAGCAGTTGAGCACGACGCTGCGCGAGGGTCGGCTCAAGGACGGCCTCGGCTGCAGCTGGGAGCGCTATGTCGAGGCGCAGCACTTTCTCGCCGGCCTGCGCGCCGAACTGCCCGGCGTGTTCGGCGACTGCGACCTGCTGCTCACCGCGCCCTGCGACGGCGAGGCACCGATCGGCATCCGGACCACCGGCAATCCGTACTTCTCGGCGATCTGGACCGCGCTCTACGTGCCCTGCCTCACGGTCCCGGCGTTCACCGGCCCCAACGGCATGCCGATCGGAGCGCAGCTGATCGGACGTCCGGGCCACGATCGCGCACTGCTGGATGCGGCGCGCTGGGTGCACGACCGGCTGAAGGGATAGCACCAGCGACCGACCGGCAGCGACCAGACCCTCGAAAAAGCGAAAAAGGGGTCGAAAAAGGGGTCAGGGTCGATTTCGCTTCGCTGCACACGGGCGCGCCGGCATGACAGGCGAAATCGACCCTGACCCCTTTTTTGAAATCGACCCTGACCCCTTTTTTGCTTTTTCACTTTTTCAAGGCGAAATCGACCCTGACCCCTTTTTCACTTTTTCAGTCGTGGGGCTGGGGCAGGCCGCGGGGCGGCGTGGGGCAACGCTCGCGGGGGTCTGCCGTCGCCCAAGGCAGTGGCGAGCGGTCGGCGCAGGTTCACATGCCCTGCGCCGGCCGCCGCGCCGCAGTTGCTTGTGCTCAGCCCTTGGCCGGAATCACCGGCAGCAGGATGTGCGACGGGTAGATGCCACCGGCGTGGATGGTGTTGGTGGCACCGGCGTTGTAGTCGGCGTGGTAGTGCGTGTAGGGTGCGGACCCCACGCCGTCGCGCGGCTGGATGTCGACACGCAGCTTGTGGCCCTTGCCGAGCACGATGCAGGTGGGCCAGATCTCGACGTTGCACTCCACCACCTCGCCCGGGGACAGCCACTGCCGGGAGTCGTGCGCGTGATACGGCCGGTAGGGGCGCGAGAGCTCGCGATCGAGCTTGCGGTGCGAGGCACGCAGCCAGCCCTTGGTGAGCGGCACCGGCTGGCCGTGCTGGCCGACCTCGTGCACTTCCTTGCCGTCGGGACCGATGTTGCGCAGCGTGAGCATGATGTCCATGTCCTCGCTGCTGCTCGATACGTAGAGCGTCATCGACAGCGGGCCGGTGATCTCGGTGGCTTCGCTCATCGGCGCGGTTTCGACCGAGATGCCCAGGCGGCCGGCGCCGCCGTGGGTGGTGGACAGCGAGGAGCCCGAGGCGACACCGGCCGAGGTGACACCGCTGGCCGGATAGCTGACCGCCGCGGCTGTGGCCGGCGGCGCATCGACCAGTGCCCCCTCGACGTCCATCGCGCCGTGCCCCTGCTCGCGGTCGAGCCGCAGATACATCTTCGTCCACTGCGTGCGCGCAAGCGGCCACTCGTTCTCGTAGCGGAACGGGTAGGGCTTCGGGCTGCCGCCGGTGCGGATCTCCAGCTTGACCGGCGGCTCGTCGAGGATGCCGGTGTCGTTACCCTTGAGCCAGTGATCGAACCAGCGCAGCTGGTCGAGCCGCCCCTCCTCGGAGTGGAACGGATGGAAGTGCGTGCCGGTGTGGATGCGCAGCTTCTTGTGCCTGGACTTCGCGCGGGTGTAGCCCTCGGTGTTGCCGCGCAGGTGCAGCGCGAATCCGCCCCAGTTGCCGACGCTGTACAGCGGCACCTCGGTCTGATCCCAGTCGGCACTCGCGATGCGCCAGAACTGTGAATCCAGATCGTTGCGCATCAGGTTGTAGAGCATGTCGGGCTGGAACGAATCCGGATTGAAGCTGCGCGGACGACCCAGCAGGTGGTGCGCGGTGTGCGTGGCGATCCAGTTGCTGATGAAGCCCATCGAGAAGATGCCGCCGTGATAGGCCTGATCGCGGTACTGATCGGCGCGCCCCTCCCACGGCATGATCGCCTTGAGCGACGGCGGCTTGAGCTTGGCCACGCGCCACTGCGAGCTCGCGTGGTAGGAGATGCCCGACAGCCCGACGTTGCCCGAGCACCAGTCGCGCGCGGCGATCCACTCGATCGCGTCGTGAAAGTCGAGCGCTTCCTGATAGGAGCTGGGCTCGCAGCGCCCGGCCGACTTGCCGCTGCCGCGTGAATCCACGCGCACGCAGGCATAGCCGCGCGGGCACCACCACTCGGGATTGACCGTCTCCCAGTTCATGTGCGGATTGGCCTTTTCCTCCAGATCGGCCGGAGGAATCCACAGCTTGTCCTTCTGGTAGACGCTGATGTTCATGATCGCCGGAACCTTGCCGGCGATCGCCGGACGAAACACGTCGGCCACCAGCACCGTGCCATCGCGCAGCGGAATGCGCACGTCCTTCTCGACGATCAGTTCGCACTCGACCGGCTGCGACACCTTGCGGGCAGCGGCGCTCATGGCGCCGGCATCGACTTCGCTCATCACTCCTCCCATGCGGCGACAGGGCCGCCTTCGAACGAGACGACTCACCGGCCTTCGGCGCTCTTCATAGCGCCAAACCGGCAGCGGCGTCAACCGGCCACGCCTGCGCGGCACGCGTCGGCGTGCGCCCGTGTACCCCGGATGCACACGCGCCCCGCCCCTGCACGAGGCTGGTGTCCGCGACACCCCGGCGCCCCGCT
>CANGUQ010000455.1 GCA_947456915.1 Betaproteobacteria bacterium | reverse complement strand
TGTCTCCGAGCGCGTCGAGCTTCAGTTGCACCAGATTGCGGTACTGGCTCTGGGCGTCGAGCTTGTCGAAGGCGGACTGGTAGGCGTTGCGCGCCGCGGCGAGGTCGCCCTGCGCGAACAGTATGTCACCACGCACGTCGAGAAACTGGGCGTCGAAGGCGTTGCCGTGCTTCGCATCGAGCACGCGCTGCGCCGCGATCAGATCACGGTCGTCGATCAGCACCGAGGCGAGCCGTAGCCGTGCGATGTCCCTGAACTCGTCCTGCCGGGCGTTGGCGATCGCCCATTCCAGCCGCGCCCGTGCGCTCTTGCTGTCGCCGGTCTCGAAGTCCAGGCGCGCGGCGATCAGCGCCGCCAGCACCGCGTAGCCGGTTCCCGGGTGCTTCGCCACTAGTTGCGTGGCGGCTTCGCGCGCGCGCGTCGGGTTGCCGGTCTGCAACCCTTCCTGCAGCGCGAGATAGAGCACGGCAGCGGCTTCGGTCTGCTTCGCCTGGTACCAGCGCCAGCCGTTCCACGACGCCAGCGCCAGCGCCGCGACCACGGCGATCACCGTGACCAGCGTGCCGAAGCGCTCCCACCACGTCTTGATCGCGTCGATCTGTTCCTGCTGTTCGAGGTCGAAATGGGCCATCGAGGATTCGTCTTTCGGTTGTGGATGGCGTCGCGCGCCGGCGGCGCGATGCCCTGACTGTGCGTCCGGCGGCTACGCCGGATCGCCGGCGAGACGCCGCGCCACTGCGTCGAGCGCGAGCAGTTGCTGCTCGCCGGGCTCGCGCAACGGCTTCAGGCCGAGCTTGCCGGCAGCCACTTCGCTCTCGCCGACGATAACGGCAAAACGCGCGCCGCTCGCATCGGCGCGTTTCATCTGACTGGCGAACTTGCCACCGCCGCCGTGCACGATCACGGCATGACCCAGATCGCGCAACCGCTCGGCCGCCGCCGCCGCCACCCGTGCCGCCTCCTCGCCGTGGTGCACGACGTAGGCCGCCGGCGTCTGCACGTCCGCGAGCGCCGGCTTGCCCTCGAGCAGCAGCAGTATGCGCTCCAGACCGATGGCGAAGCCGCAGGCCGCGGCGGCACGCCCGCCCAGCTGCTCGACCAGCCCGTCGTAGCGGCCGCCGGCGCAGATCGTGCCCTGCGCGCCGAGATCGTCGCTGATCCACTCGAACACGGTGCGGTTGTAGTAGTCCAGACCGCGCACCAGGCGCGGATTGACGGTGAACTCGATGCCTGCGTCCGCCAGCCGTTCGCGCAGCCCGTCGAAGTGCGCAGCCGATTCCGTATCGAGCATGTCGGCGAGCCGCGGCGCCGCCTCTACCAGATCCTGCAGCGCCGGATTCTTGGTGTCGAGGATGCGCAGCGGGTTGGTGTGGAGCCGGCGCCGCCCGTCCTCGTCGAGCTGATCATGGTGGCGCTCGAAGTAGGCCACGAGCAGTTCGCGGTGCCGCGCGCGCGCGGCCGGATCGCCGAGCGAGTTGAGTTCCAGACGCACCTGCGACAGCCCGAGCGAGCGCCACAGCCGCGCACAGATCAGGATCTGTTCGGCATCCACGTCCGGCCCGCCGAACCCGATCGCTTCCGCGCCGATCTGGTGGAACTGCCGGTAGCGCCCCTTCTGCGGGCGCTCGTGGCGGAACATCGGCCCCTCGTACCAGAGCCGCTGCGGATTGCCGTAGAGCAGGTTGTGCTCGAGCACCGCGCGCACGCACGCCGCCGTACCCTCGGGACGCAGTGTCAGACTCTCCCCGTTCAACTCGTCACGAAAGGTGTACATCTCCTTCTCGACGATGTCGGTGACCTCGCCGATCGTGCGCACGAACAGTTCGGTACGCTCGAGCACGGGCGTGCGCAGTTCGTGGTAGCCGTAGCTGGCGAGTACCGATGCGATGTGCGCGACCAGCCGCCGGTAGCGCAGCGCCTGCGCCGGCAGCAGATCGTTCATGCCGCGAACGGCCTGGAGGGTGGAGCCCATCGGGGAGAAGGTGCGCGCGCGCGCCGGACAGGACCGGTGCACGCGGTTGCACGCGAGCTGAACAAAGCCTGTGAGTATAGCCTGCCGCCGCATCGCCCCGCCCCTGGGGGCGGCCGGCGCGGCAGCACCGGGAGATCGACCGCCCGCGCGCAGCCTCAGGCGCCAGGCGCCGTGGCCTCCTCGCGCGCGGCATAGCGGCTGCGCACGTACTCCTCGACGATCGCCTGGAATTCCGCAGCGATGTGCTCGCCCTTGAGCGTGACGGTCTTGCGCCCGTCGACGAACACCGGCGCCACCGGCGTCTCCCCGGACCCCGGCAGACTGATGCCGATGTTGGCGTGCTTGCTCTCGCCCGGGCCGTTCACGACGCAGCCCATGACGGCGACGGTCATCGTCTCCACCCCCGCGTACTGCCCCCGCCACACCGGCATCTGTGCGCGGAGGTAGCTCTGGATGCGATCGGCGAGTTCCTGGAAGAAGGTGCTGCTGGTGCGCCCGCATCCGGGGCAGGCGACCACCATCGGCGTGAACGAGCGCAACCCCATCGTCTGCAGGATCTCCTGCGCGACGATGACCTCGCGCGTGCGGTCGCCATGGGGTTCCGGCGTCAGCGACACGCGGATCGTGTCGCCGATCCCCTCCTGCAGCAGCACCGCCATCGCCGCGGTAGAGGCGACGATTCCCTTCGAACCCATGCCCGCCTCGGTCAGGCCCAGGTGCAGCGGGTAGTCGCAGCGACGCGCGAGTTCGCGGTAGACGGCGATCAGGTCCTGCACGCCGCTCACCTTCGCGGAGAGCACGATGCGATCGCCGGGCAGACCGATCGTCTCCGCCTCGCGGGCACTGTCGAGCGCGGATACGACGAGCGCCTCGCGCATCACTGCGCCCGCCTCGAGCGGCCGCGGCAGCAGCGCGTTCTCGTCCATCAGTCGGGCAAGCAGTTCCTGGTCGAGACTCCCCCAGTTCACACCGATGCGCACCGGCTTGCCGTAGCGGATCGCCGCCTCGATCATCGTGCCGAACTGTTCGTCGCGTTTCGTGCCCCGGCCGACGTTGCCTGGATTGATGCGGTAGGCATCGAGCACCTGCGCGCACTCCGGATACTGCGTGAGCAGCCGATGGCCGTTGAAGTGAAAGTCGCCCACCAGCGGCACATTGCAGCCCGTCGCGTCGAGCCGGTGACGGATCTCCGGTACCTGGGCGGCCGCCTCCGGACTGTTCACGGTAATGCGCACGACCTCGGAGCCGGCCCGCGCCAGCGCCGCCACCTGTTGCGCGGTAGCGGCCGCGTCGGCGGTGTCGGTATTGGTCATCGACTGCACCATGATCGGCGCGTCGCCGCCGACGAGCACGTGACCGACGCGCACCTGGCGGGTGCGCTTGCGCGGCGCGGCCCCGGGGCGGACATCGGCGATCGGAGACACGACGGGATCGGCGGGGGTATTCATCGTCGGAGGGCCTGGGAGGACGAGGGGACGAAGCGGCGAGCCGCCGCTGCACATCACCGCGAGGCAGCGCGGCACCGAGGCGCGATGCGCGCCCCGGGCTCCACTTTACCGCAGGCGCCTCGACCGCTGGTTCAATCGAGGGTGAGGCGGGCGACGTCGCCCCGGTTGTAGTGCGACAGGTCGATCTGACGCTCGTTGTAGGCCAGTCGCACGCTGCCGGCATTGCCGACCACCAGCGACAGCGGTGCCTCGCCCTGCACGACCTGCGACGTACCCGGCGGATTGAGCTGCGAGAAGATCAGCCTGCCGCGCGCATCCCGGATCTCGACCCACGACTCGCGGTCGAAGCTCAATCGGATCGTGCGCGCGGCAGCAACTGCAGGCTCGCCCGGGGCGCCACCCGGCTCGGCAGTGGTGCCGGCCGCAGCGGGCGACCCGTTG
>CANGUQ010000454.1 GCA_947456915.1 Betaproteobacteria bacterium | reverse complement strand
GCGCAGCGACACGTCACGCTCGGCGCTGCGTCCGCCCATCAGCACGGCGACCTTGCCGAAACGCGCTGCGGCACTCATGCGGCGCGCTCCCCGACGATGCGTACCTCGCGCACCAGTTCGACTCCGGTACGCGCGGCCACGCACGCCTGCACGTGATCGATCAGCGCTTCGATGTCGGCAGCGCTCGCGCCGCCGGCATTGACGATGAAGTTCGCGTGCCTGGGCGAGACCTGCGCACCGCCGATCGCGTATCCCTTCAGCCCGCACTGCTCGATCAGGCGCGCGGCGTGATCGCCGGGCGGGTTGCGGAACACCGATCCGGCGTTGGGCTGCTGCAGCGGCTGCGTCGCGATCCGCCGCGCGAGGAACTCCTTGATGCGCGCCCGCGCGCGCGCGCCGTCGCCCTCGTCGAAGCGAAGTACGGCCTCGACGAACCAGACGTGCTCTCCCAGCGCGAGCGGCCCGGTGAATTCGACGTGACGGTAGCCGACATCGAAGGCGCGCGGTTCACGCTCGATCAGCTCTCCCTCACGCGTGATCAGCGTCACGCGTTCGACCCGCTCCCACGTCTGCGCTCCGTAGCAGCCGGCGTTCATCGCCAGCGCACCGCCGACGGTGCCGGGAATCCCGGCGAGAAACTCCGCGCCTTCCAGACCGTGCATGGCGGCGAATCGCGCGACCTTGGGACAGGCCACGCCGCTCTGTGCGCGCAGCCGTCCCTCGCGCGGCACGCCGGGTGCATCGAGCAGCGCAAGCGCGCCGAGCACGGCGTGCAGCAGCACCACGGTCCCGGCGAAGCCGCCGTCGCGGATCAGCAGATTGCTGCCCAGACCGATCATCAGTACCGGCTCGCGCGGCGGCAACGAGCGCAGGAACGCGATCAGGTCGATCAGATCGGCCGGCGTGTACACCCGCCGTGCGCGGCCGCCGGCGCGCCAGCTCACGTGCCGGTGCATCGGCACATCGGCGCGGTCGAGGCCGCGCAGCGCCGCGGGCACGGCCGCGGGCATGTCGAAGCGGTCGGTCTCGGCCATGTTCATCGCGCCTCCTGCGAGGCTGCGCGCAGCTGCGCCGCAACGCCGCCGATCGATCCGGCACCCATCGTCAGCACGACGTCGCCGGGCTGAACGATCCCGGCCAGCGCCGCCGGCAGTTCAGCGACCGCCTCGACGAACAGCGGCTCGACCCGACCGCCAACGCGCACTGCGCGCGCGAGCGCGCGTCCATCGGCCGCCACGATCGGTGCCTCGCCCGCCGCGTACACCTCGGTGAGCAGCAGTGCATCGGCCGTGGACAGCACGCGGACGAAGTCCTCGAAGCAGTCGCGGGTGCGCGTGTAGCGGTGCGGCTGGAACGCGAGCACCAGCCTGCGGCCGGGGAAGGCGCCGCGTGCCGCCGCCAGCGTGGCGGCCATCTCCACCGGGTGATGGCCGTAGTCGTCCACCAGCGTGT
Organism: Betaproteobacteria bacterium; assembly: GCA_947456915.1. Lineage (GTDB taxonomy): Bacteria > Pseudomonadota > Gammaproteobacteria > Burkholderiales > CAIKXV01 > CAIKXV01. Next base: position 2,414 of record CANGUQ010000454.1, on the reverse strand, counting down.
AGCTCCCGCCCCCGCGCACCGCGATTTCGCCCCAGCGCTGGAAGCGGCGGCCCACGCCACGAAACTCGGCAAGCGCGCGCACGATCGCCGCGTCATCGACCCCGACCTCCATGCCTACGGCAATGGCGGCGAGCGCGTTCTGCACGTTGTGCACGCCGGGCAGGTTCAGCGTGACCGCGAGCTCGGGCAGGGTGGTGCCGTTCACGCGCGCGACGCGAAAGCGCATGCGGCCGCCCTCGACCGCCTCGACCGAATGCGCCTGCACCTGCGCGCCCCGGGCCATGCCGTAGGTGGTGATCGGCTTGGCGAGGCGCGGCAGGATGTCGCGCACGTTGGGGTCGTCGATGCACAGCACGGCGTTGCCGTAGAACGGCAGGTGCTGGAGGAAGTCGACGAAGGCCTGCTTGAGCCGGCCGAAGTCGTGGCCGTAGGTCTCCATGTGATCGGCGTCGATGTTGGTGACCACCGAGATCACCGGAGTCAGATAGAGGAAGGACGCATCGGACTCGTCGGCCTCGGCGACCAGAAACTCTCCCCGGCCGAGCTTGGCGTTGCTGCCGGCGGCCTCCAGCCGGCCGCCGATGACGAACGTCGGGTCGAGGCCGCCCTCGGCCAGGACACTCGCGATCAGGCTGGTGGTGGTGGTCTTGCCGTGAGTGCCGGCGATGGCGATGCCCTGCTTGAGCCGCATCAGCTCGGCCAGCATCAGCGCGCGCGGCACTACCGGCGTACGCGCCGCTCGCGCGGCGAGCAGCTCCGGGTTGTCGCTCTTGACCGCACTGGAGACCACCAGCGCATCGGCGCCCGCGACGTTGGCCGCCGCGTGCCCGATGTCCACGCGGATACCCACGGCGCGCAGCCGGCGCGTGGTGGCGCTGTCGGCCAGATCCGAGCCGCTCACCGAGTAGCCCAGATTCGCCAGTACCTCGGCGATTCCGGACATGCCACTGCCGCCGATGCCGACGAAGTGGACGTGACGGACCTTATGCCGCACGGCACCTCCCTTCGCCGGCAGCGGCAGCAACCGGCGCCACTTTGCCGATGCCGGCGACATGGGCGCGACGGACCTGATGCCGCGCGGCATCCCCGTCCACGGCGCAAGCCGCACCCGCCCCCCCCCTGCCGATGCCGCCGCGGTGAAGATGGCGCACCTCACGCAGCATGGGCAAGCTCCATGCAGACCTGTGCCACGCGCTGCGTCGCGCCCGGCCTGGCCACGGCCCGCGCCTTCTTCGCCATCGCCAGCAGGCGCAGTCGGTCCATGCCCGCAAGCTCCTGCGCGAGGCGCTGCGGCGTCAGCTCCGACTGCGCAATCAGCACCGCAGCGCCCTGATCGACGAGGAATCGCGCATTCGTCGTCTGGTGATCGTCCACCGCATGCGGAAACGGCACCAGCAGCGAGGCGAGCCCGGCGCAGGCGAGTTCGGCGATCGTGGTCGCGCCGGCGCGTGCGATCACCAGGTCCGCCTCGGCGTAGCGAGCCGCCATGTCGTCGATGAACGGCAGCAGCGTCGCCTCGACACCCGCCTGCGCGTAGTGCCGCTCGAGCGCCTGCAGGTGATCGCGGCCCGACTGGTGCACGACGATCGGTCGCTGCTCGTCGGGCATCAGCGCCAGCGCCTGCGGCACGCAGGCGTTGAGCGCCTGCGCGCCCAGGCTGCCGCCGATCACGAGCAGCCGCAGTCTGCCGCTGCGCCCGGCCAGACGCTGCTCGGGCGCCGCCATCGCAGCGATCGCTGCGCGCACCGGATTGCCGGTCCATTCGGCGGCGATCCCGCGACCCAGCGCGTCGGGAAAGGCGCACAGCACGCGATCGGCGACACGCGCGAGCACCTTGTTGGTCAGCCCCGGCACCGAGTTCTGCTCGTGAATGACCAGCGGCCTGCGCAGCAGCGAGGCCATCATCCCGCCGGGAAACGCGATGTAGCCCCCCATTCCCAGCACGACATCGGGGCGGCGCCGGAAGATCGCGCGCGCGCACTGCCAGAACGCGACGTTCAGCTCCCACGGCAGACTGACCAGTCGCAATGCACCCTTGCCGCGCACGCCCGCAAAGCGCACCGGTTCGAGTTCGAATCCGTGTCCGGGCACGATCTGCGCCTCCATGCCGCGCGGCGAACCGAGCCAGATCACCGTCCACCCGGCCGCACGCAGCCACTGGGCGACGGCGAGCGCCGGAAAGATGTGCCCGCCGGTGCCACCTGCCATCACCAGCAGCGTGGGGGAGGATCGGGCGACGGGGCCCCTCGCCAGGTAGCTCATGCGGGCGCCTCCGTCCGGCCCTCGCGCGCGCCAGCGCTGCGCTGTCGGCGCCTGCCCGCACTCGCTTGGCTGTCGATCCCCGCCGCCCTGCGGGCGACGGGGCCCCTCGCCAGGTAGCTCATGCGGGCGCCTCCGTCCGGCCCTCACGCGCG
>CANGUQ010000453.1 GCA_947456915.1 Betaproteobacteria bacterium | reverse complement strand
CGAGAAGCACAGGCCGTTCGGATACGTGTTGTCCTCGCACACCACCGACAGCTCACCCGTCGGCGAGATGCGGAACACCGGCTGGGTGTCCAGATAGCGCTGCATGTCGGGGCCGGTCATGCCGACGTTCACCAGCCCGCCCGGCGGGTCGGTGAACCAGACCGAGCCGTCGCTGGTGACGACGATGTCGTTCGGGCTGTTGAGCTTCATGCCCTGCCAGCGATCGGCGAGCGTCGTCCACTTGCCGTCGTGCTCGCGTCGGAACACGGTGCGGCCGCCCCAGCCGGCCACCACCAGCCGGTGGTCGAGGTCGAGGCAGGTGCCGTTGGCCTTTACCGACGGGCGCAGCACGAGTTCCTGCCCCTTGCCCGGCGTCCACTTCCAGATCGTGTCGCCGATGATGTCGGTGAACCACAGGCAGCCGTTCTTCGCATCCCAGGTCGGGCCTTCGCCGAAGATGATGTCCTTCGCGATGACGGTGACCGGCGGGCTCGGGTCGATGATGCGCTCCCATCCGGGCGCGCACAGGTCGACCTCGACCTTCAGGTGTTCGAGCGATCCATGCATGGCAAACCTCTCAGTGGTCGGCGCCGACGGCGCCCGTCCAGGTCTTCGGCGAAAATGCCCGGTGATCGGTGACGACGTCGATCACCACCGGCCGGCCGGCCTTCAGTGCACGCTCCATCGCCTTGGGCATGTCCTGCGGCCGCTCGACGCGGATGCCCACGCAGCCGAGCGACTCGGCCACCTGGGCGAAGCTCACCGCGCTGAAGCCCCACAGCTCGCGGCCGCGCTCGTCCGGGTCGCCGCCGTACGACCTGTCGAAGTGCGGGATCTCCTGGTTCAGCGCGCCGTTGTTGTTCACCACCAGCACCAGGTTGATGCCGTAGCGCGCCGCGGTCTCGAGCTCGGCCAGGTGGTAGTACGCTCCGCCGTCGCCGGCGAAGCAGACCACCGGGGTATCCGGCAGCGCGCACTTGACGCCCATCGCGCCAGGCAGCGCCCAGCCGAGCGAACCGGCGCAGCGGATCAGCCGCTGGCCCGGGCGCCTGAAGTCGATCATCGTGCCGGTCCAGATGCCGGAGTGGCCGGTGTCGCACACCATCACCGCATCGGCCGGCAGCATCTCGCCGATCTCGCGGCAGACGCGCTCGGGGCGCATCGGCACCGCGTCGGAGTGGCGGTGGCCGTCGGTCGAGGCGCGCCAGCCGGCGACCAGCGACCGGATGCGATCGAGCCACGCCGCGCGCGTTCCGGGCGGCGAGCCGGCGGCCGCGTCGATCATCTGCCGCAGCACCACCTTCGCATCGCCGAGCAGGCCGACCTGCACCGGATAGTTGCGGCCCAGCTCGCGCACGTCGATATCGAGGTGGATCACCGGCGTGCCCGGCTTCGGCACCTGCCAGCGCGCGGTGACCTGGCTGCCGGTGTGGCTGCCGATGAAGAACACGAGGTCGGCCTCGCCGACCGACTGGTTCGCGCAACTGCGCGAGTAGGTACCGCACACGCCTACCGAGAGCGGATGGTCGTCGAGGATCGTGCCGCGCGCGTTGAGCGAGGTCGCGACCGGTATCTGCAGCAGCTCGGCGAGCTGCACCACCTCGGCCTGCGCCGCCGACCAGTGCACGCCACCACCGGCGACGATGATCGGCCGCTCGGCCGAGGCGAGCAGGCGCAGCGCGTCGGCCACGTGCGCCGGATCGGCCGCGGGGCGAAACGGCGGCACCGACCTGTACTGCGGCTCGACCAGCAGATCGAGGTCCGCCTCGACCATGATGCATTCCGCATGGTGGCCGCCGATCTGCAGATGGACCGGGCCGGGCGCGCCGCTGGTCGCCTCGCGGAAGGCCTGGCGCAGCATGTCGGGCAGACGCTTGATGTGGTCGACATGCGCGTTGAACTTGGTGGTGTGGTCGAACTGGGTGAAGTCCTCCAGTTCCTGATACGCGTGGCGGTAGCGCTGATGCGGCGCCGGGCCGCCGGTGAGCGCGACCACCGGCGAGCAGGCGAGCCAGGCATCGCGCAGCCCGGCCGCGAGATTGGACGCGCCGACATGCTGCGCCATGCACACGCCCGGCCGGCGCGACGCGCGCGCATAGCCGTCGGCCATGTAGGCCGCCGCCTTCTCGCCGTGGGTCATGATGCGGCGGATCGTTCCCCCTTCCATCGAGGTGAGCGTCTCCAGCAGCATCTGCGGCACGAAGAACAGGTGCGAGACCTCGTACGCGCGAAGCATGTCGGCGACATACCGGGGACCGGTGGTCGTGGCCATGGTGCCTCCTCCTCTCGCCCGCTTTATGTGTGTGCGGCTCTGGAGCCGCGGCTCATCCCGTGCGGGCAGGTGGCAGGATGGCTGTTCGAATCACTCTAGCAAGGCTGCGTTGCAGCATGCAAGAGGCGGGGGCGCGGCGCCAGCGACCTTCGATGTCTTCATCAGTGCCGACGAGAACATCCGGCTCCGGCAGAGTCTTCCGAGGCTGCCGATCGCAGTCGTGGTGACTATCCTGCGGCGGACTCGGCTCGAGTCCAGTGACCGCTCCCGCATCGGATCATCGCTGGCATTCATTGCGGCACCCACACTCGCGCGGATCTGACGGGTACCGGGTGAACAGACGCGGTCGGTGCGTCATTGCATGAACAGCGATCCGGGGATCGAGCCGGACCTTCTGGCGCGACGCGCGTTCGGGAACGCGCAGGACGGCGCGTCGAGGGCAGCGACACCCTCGACGACCCGCGAAGCACGGCGCCGGCGGCCGCCGGCGCCGATCGGGCGCGCGTCAGGACGCGAGCGGCGCGACTCCCCTGCCCAGATCCGCCGCGCGACCGCCGACCAGCTTGTCGAAGGTGCTCTCCGGATTGATCAGTCCGCGCTCGACCATGAAATCGTAGGTGCGCTGGAACTCCGCCGGCGAATAGAACTCCGGATGGTTGTAGCGCAACCGCGGCAGGTGCAGGTCGGAGGTCTCCAGCTTCACGATGTCTGCGGGCACCTCGGCGGTGAGGTGGTGCAGCCAGGGCCGGATGTCCTGGTTGATCCTGTCGACTGCGCGGATGTGCGCGCGGCGCAGCGCGTCGAACAGTTCGGTGTCCACCGACGGGTCGGCCACCTCCAGTCCGTTGTAGAACGCCTCGCAGATCACCTTGAAGCCGAGCTTCTCGGCTGCGGAGATCCACGGCTCCATCACGGCGGCGGCCTGGATGCGGCCGTCCATCACGGCCTTGAAGCGCTGGTTGGGAACGCCGATGTGCACGGTCTTCACCTGGCCCGGCTTCATGAACCCGGCCAGCATGCCGAGCGTGATGTAGTGCGATCCGGCGTGGTAGTTCACCGCGACCTCGACGTCGGCGAGGTCCTGCGGCACGTTGTACGGTGAATCGCCGCGCACGATGATCGCCTGGGTGGACACGGCCGCGCGCTTGGTGATCACCTTCACGCCGGCGCAGGTGTCCTGGGTGCGGCGCATCTGTCCCCATTCGCAGGCGTGGTAGACGGAGAACTCGCCCCTCTCGATGCCCTCGTGCCACAGGAACGACTGGATGGCCGAGTGCTGCTTGATCGGTGCATCCGCGGCCGCGATCATGGCCTTGCGCTTCTCGGGCAGGACGAGTTCGACATCGACGCCTTCGTCGAGGAAGTAGCCCTCTGCCTTGGCCACGATGTCGGGCAGCGAGAACACGGCGTTGTTGAGTTCGATGCGGGTTTTCTTGAGCGGCGCAGTCATGATGGAACTCTCCTGTCGATCAACCTGAGGACACATGCAGCAACGATGAGCTCGACCCGCAGGTCAGCCCGGTTTCAGTCCGATGGACCGGATCACTGGCGACCAGCGGCCGATCTCGGATTCGATGAAGCGCTGGGCGCGCTCCGG
>CANGUQ010000452.1 GCA_947456915.1 Betaproteobacteria bacterium | reverse complement strand
GGCAAGGCGCACGCCGGCGCGCGCTGCGCGCTCGCAGAAGCGCGCAGCCGACAGCGGGCGCGCCGGGGCGCGAAAGCGCACCAGCGGCTTGGGTTCGGTCAGCCACGTGCCGAGGAACTGCTCGAAGCGGCGCGCGTCGGGCGCGAGCGGACCGAGCAGCCGGTGCGCCCGCTCGACGTACTGGTCCGACAGCCAGGCCGGATCGCGCTGCAGCGACAGGTCGGGGTCGCCGAAGCGCAGATCGCTGTCGAAGCGGTCCTCCTGCCACGCCAGCCAGCCTTGTGCGAGCTCGCGCGCAAGCGGCGCGCGAAACCCTATCGACCACGTCGAGCAGTCGTCGAGCGCGATGCCGTCGTGCGCCACTCCGGGAGGCAGATAGAGCATGTCCCCGGGCTCGAGCAGGTATTCGTCTTCGGGGACGAATCGTGCGAGCAGTCGCAGCGGTGCGTCTTCGTCGAGATCGGGATCGAAGGCCTGTGCGATGCGCCACAGCCTGCGGCCGCGCGTCTGCAGCAGGAACACGTCATAGGAGTCGACGTGCGGGCCCACGCCGCCTCCGGGCGCCGCGTCGCTCACCATCAGATCGTCGCGACGCGCGAGCGGCAGGAAGTCGAATGCCGCGAGCAGTGGCACGACTGCCGGCACGTGCAGGTTGACGCCCTGCACGAGCAGCGTCGCATCGCTGCCGGACAGGCGCGCGAGCGCCGCCTCGCTCAGCGGGCCGTGGCTGACGTGCCACCGCGTACGCGCCCCGCGGGTGGCGTGCCACACCAGGCGCGATTCGACGTCATCGCGGCGGGCGAGCCGCGCGAGCCGCGCTCGGGTGAGCGGGTCGCGCAGGCCGGGAAGTGCGCCGCGCACGAGCAGAGGTTTCTTCTGCCAGTGATGTCGCAGGAAGCCCCGCGCGTCCAGTCCGCGCGGCCAGTGCAGTCGTATCGGCATGTGCTCGACCCGTGCTGGTGACATTGGCGTTACGCCGGCGCGTCACGCGCACGGCGCTGCACGCCCCGACACTTGAAAACTGCAGCGACTTGCGCGCTAGAATTTCGATGCGCCCGGCTCGAGGAGCCGCGCGCCGTACGGTTGCTCCGTTCATCGCGCAGCGGCGTTCGCACGGTGACACGAGCGTCGATCGAAGCCTCCACCGCCTTCCCGAGTCTACTGAAACCGTTTCCGCGCATGTTGCAACCAGGCGATCGCGCGCCCGCGTTCGAACTGCCCGATGCCGACCTCGAGGTGGTGACCCTCGCGCAGTTTGCCGGGCGCAGCACGGTGGTGCTGTACTTCTATCCGAAGGACGATACGCCCGGCTGCACGATCGAGGCGGTGGAGTTCAGCGAGCGGCTCGACGAGTTCGAGCGCGCTGGAGCCGTCGTGCTCGGCGTGAGCCGTGACGACGTCGACAGTCACGGCTGCTTTCGTGACAAGCACGGGCTCGCAGTGCGCCTGCTCTCCGACTGCGAGCTGGACACGGCGCGTGCCTACGGGGTGGTGCAGGAGCGCCCGGTCGAGACCGTCGCTGGCGCACCCATGCGCACGCGCACCGCGGTGCAACGCTCCACCTTCCTCATCGACCGCGACGGGGTGATCCGCGAGGCAATGTACGGGGTGGCGGCACGCGGTCACGCCGCGCAGATGCTGGACAAGGTCTTGGCCCTGCCGCGTGCGCAGCGCGGCTCGGCGGCGGCTGCGCGCGGCGCGGGTGCGGCGTAACATCCGGGCCTCAGCGCGCGGCGCGGCCGGACCGGGAAGGGCGTGGCATGGAAATCGGCAAGAACACCGTCGTGTCGTTGCGTTATCGGCTGTTCGACGACAAGGAAGCGCTGCTGGAAGACGCGCAGCAGATCGACTACCTGCACGGCGGATTCGAGCAGATCTTCGAGGATGTCGAGGCTGCGCTGGAGGGCAAGTCGGTCGGCGATGCGGTGCTGGTGGACCTGCCGCCCGAGCGTGCGTTCGGCGAGGTCGACGAGTCGCTCAGACGCACCGAGTCGCGCGCGCGCTTTCCCGCCGAGGTGCGGGTGGGCATGCAGTTCGAGGGCGCCTCGCCGGACGGGCAGCACGGCGCGATCTACCGCGTGATTGCTATCGAAGGCGACAGCGTCACCGTCGATGGCAATCATCCGCTGGCCGGACAGGCGCTGCGGTTCGACTGTACGGTGCTTGCGGTGCGCTGTGCCACGCGCGAGGAACTCGCCCACGGTCACGCCCACGGCGCGCACGGTCACGGGCACTGAGCGCGGGCGCGCGCACGGGTCGGGTGCTCGCGGTACGCGTGTCGCCGGACGGTAACGTTCAGCGCTGCGGGTGGGCGAGGCGCTTCAACGCGTAGACGAGGTCGAGCGCGGCGCGCGGCGACAGGTCCTCCGGATCGGCGGCGCGCAGCGCCTCCATCAGGGCGGAGATCTGCGCTGGCTCCAGGCCGTGCATCGCGGTCGGGGACGGTGCAGCCTGCGGCACGAGCGCAGCCCTGCCACCGGGCTGGGCTGCGGACGTCGCGGGCCGTGGCCGGAACAGGTCGGGTGTCTCGCCCGCCGCGACGGACTGCTCTTCGAGTTCGTGCAGGCGCGCACGCGCCGCGCGGATCACCGGGGCCGGGATGCCGGCGAGCTGCGCCACCTGCAGCCCGTAGCTGCGGCTCGCCGGGCCTTCGTTCACCGCGTGCAGGAACACGATGCGCTCGCCGTGCTCGACCGCGTCCAGATGCACGTTGGCCACCCCCGGCAGCTCTTCGGCGAGCCGGGTGAGTTCGAAGTAATGGGTGGAGAACAGCGTGAAGCTCGCGCTCTCGCGCGCGAGATGGCGCGCGATCGCCCACGCCAGTGCGAGACCGTCGAAGGTCGAGGTGCCGCGGCCGATCTCGTCCATCAGCACCAGGCTCTGCGCGGTGGCGTTGTGCAGGATGCTGGCCGCTTCGGTCATCTCCACCATGAACGTCGAGCGCCCGCCCGCCAGATCATCGGCGGCGCCGATGCGCGTGAAGATCTGGTCGACCGGTCCGATGCGCGCGCTGGCAGCAGGCACGAACGAACCCACGTGCGCGAGCAGAACGACCAGCGCCACCTGTCGCATGTAGGTCGACTTGCCGCCCATGTTCGGACCGGTGATCAGCAGCAGTCGCCGCGACGGGTCGAGGCGGCAATCGTTGGCCACGAACGTCGCCACCGATTGCTCGACTACCGGGTGGCGCCCGGCGCCGATCTCGATCACCGGTTCGTCGGTGAAGCAGGGCGCGCACCAGTCGAGCGTCCGTGCACGCTCGGCCAGTGCCGCGAGCGCGTCCAGTTCGGCAACGGCAGCAGCCACCGACTGCAGCGCAGCCACGTGCGGCGCAAGCGCGGCGAGCAGCGCTTCGTACAGCGCACGTTCGCGTGCTGCCGCCCGCTCGTTGGCCGACAGGTAGCGGTCCTCGAATGCCTTGAGTTCGGGCGTGATGTAGCGCTCGGCGTTCTTCGTCGTCTGGCGACGTCGATAGTCGTCGGGCACCTTCGCCGACTGCGCCTGGCTCACTTCGATGAAGAAACCGTGTACCCGGTTGAATTCCACGCGCAGCGTCGTGATGCCGGTGCGCGCGCGCTCGCGCGCCTCGAGTTCGAGGAGGAACCGGTCTGCGCCGGTCTGCAGTGCACGCAGCTCGTCGAGCTCGGCGTCGAATCCGGCGGCGATCACGCCGCCATCGCGAAGCTGTGCGCGCGGCTCGGCTGCCAGCCGCGCCTGCAGCAAAGACTGTGGCTGCGGCGGCAGTGCGAGCGCCGCCGCCAGCTGCAGCACCCGTGGTGCATCGACGCCGGTCAGGCGTGCTGCCAGCGCAGGCAGCACCGCCAGGCTCTCGCGCAGGGCAGCGAGTTCGCGCGGCCGCGCGCTGGCGAGCGCGAT
>CANGUQ010000451.1 GCA_947456915.1 Betaproteobacteria bacterium | reverse complement strand
GTGCCCGGTCGCGTTCGGGCGCCGCCCCCCGGGCAGACCCGCCGTGCCCGGGGGCGCTTTCGTCCCGGGCGGCGGAACTTTTGTCCTTTCCTGCTGTCTCAGGCCTCGGATAGTCGGTTTGGGTGCATGATGGGCGCAGGTCGCCGTCGGTCACCGGCCCCGTGCCTGTCGTCGCTGCCCGACCGCCAGCCGCTTACGGCCCAGAGGCCGGTTTTCCAGTGAGTCCCCAGGAGGGCATGCATGCAACCCCAGGTCCAGCTTCCGGTTCAGACAGGCGAACTGTCGATCACCCAGAATCGGGTTCTGCGCAATACCTATCTGCTGCTGTCGCTGACGATGATCCCGACGGTCATCGGCGCGCTGATCGGCATGCAGATGGACTTCGGTTTCATGCGCAGCAGTCCGATCATCAGTTTCATCGCCATCCTCGCCGTGTTCTACGGCATGGTGTTCGCGATCGAGAAGAACCGCGACAGCGGCCTCGGCGTCGTCCTGCTGCTCGCGTTCACCTTCATGCTGGGCTTCCTGCTCGCGCCACTGCTGCAGGCTGCGCTCGGCCTGCGCAACGGCGGGCAGATCATCGCGATGGCGGCGGCCGGCACCGGTGCGGCGTTCTTCGGGATGGCTGGTGTGGCGACGGTCACCCGTCGCGACTTCAGCTTCCTCAACAAGTTCCTGATGGTCGGCGTGATCGTCGCGATGGTGGCGATCGTGGCGAACGTGTTCCTGCAGATGCCGGTGCTGTCGCTGACCATCTCCGCAGTGGTGATCCTGCTCTCCGCGATGATCATCTTGTACACGGTGAGCGGCATCATCCACGGCGGCGAGACCAACTACGTGTCGGCCACGCTGTCGCTGTACATCAGCATCTACAACATCTTCTCCAGCCTCGTGCAGCTGCTGATGGCCTTCACCGGCGATCGGGACTGACCGGGCAGGCGTGAGCGTCGCGGTGGTGCGCCCGCAGCAGCGGACGTTCACCGCCCCGACCTTGCGTCGGAGAGCAGCGGGCGGCCTGCGGGTCGCCCGTGTCGTCTTCGGCGCTGCCTGCCGGGGAGGCTGATGCACGAGCGTGGCCGGGACTGCGCCGCCCGGATCGCTCGGGCGCCGTGCGCATCCGGGTGAACGGCGCCCGTGCCTCGCGCCGCCACGGTGCAGTGCAGGCGCGTTGCTGCGCCTCAGCCCGAACGATCAGCGGGTGCGCCGGGACGCTCGAACCACGCCACCGACTCGACGTGCGCGGTGTGCGGGAACATGTTGACGACGCCGGCTGCGCGCAGCACATAGCCCTTGGCGTGCACGAGGATCGACGCATCGCGGGCGAGGGTGGCCGGGCTGCACGACACGTACACGATGCGCGAGGGCTGCGGCAAGGTGCTTCCGTCGGGCCGAGCCTCGCCGAGCGCCTTCACCAGTTCGACCGCGCCGTCACGCGGCGGGTCGATCAGCCACTTGTCGAAGCGGCCGAGCCGGGCGAGCGACTCGGCGGTGGCCTGGAACAGGTCGGCGGTGTCGAACCGCGCGCGAGCGCCGAGCCCGTTGAGCGCGGCGTTGGCGCTCGCGCGCGCCACCAGTGATCGCGCGCCCTCGATGCCGAGAACCTCGGCGCCGCGCGCAGCGATCGGCAGCGAGAAGTTGCCCAGCCCGCAGAAGAAGTCGGCGATGCGCTCGCCCGGGCGCGGATCGAGCAGTCCGATCGCACGCCGCACCAGCACTTCGTTGATCGCGTGGTTGACCTGGGTGAATTCGGTCGGCGAGAAACCCAGCCGCACGCCGAACTCGGGCAGCGCGTATTCGAGCAGTGCCGGCGCCTGCGGATGGAACGGATACGCGGTGTCCGGCCCCTTGGGCTGCAGGAAGATCTGCACGCGATGGCCGTCGGCGAACGCGCGCAGCGCCTGCTCGTCGTCCGCGGTCAGCGCATCGAGCACGCGGAATACGAGGGCGATGTGGTCGTGGTCGTCGTCGCGGGCCGGCGCGAACGCCGAGGACGCGTCCGCCGGCAGGTGCGCGCAGGCCAGGCGGTCGACCGTCGGGGGATCGATGCGCGCGTTGGCGCGGCTGCTCACCGCCACCTCGATCTGCGGCATGCGGTCGCGGATGGACAGCGACTCCACCAGTGCGCGCAGCGGCAGCAGCAGCGCGGCCACCCGGGGTGGCAGCACGTGGCAGTCGCGCATGTCGGCGACGAAGCTGCTGCGCTTCTCGTGAAAGCCCACCAGCACGCCGCCCTTCTTCACCACGTTGCGCACCGACAGGCGGGCGCGGTAGCGGTAGCCCCAGGTCGGCCCGTGGATCGCCGGCAGCATCACGTCCGGCGTCACGTTGCCGATGTGGCGCAGGTTGTCCTCCAGCACACGCTGTTTCGCCGCCACCTGCGTGCGCGCCTCCACGTGCTGCATCGCGCAGCCGCCGCAGTTGCCGAAGTGCGCGCAGCGCGGCGCGACGCGCGAGGCCGAGGGCCGTGCGATCGCCACGGCGTCTGCGAACTCGTACGTGGGCTTGCGCCGCCACGACAGGAGGCTGGCGATCTCTCCCGGAAGGGCGCCGTCGACGAACACCGTCTTGCCGTCCACGCGGGCGACGCCGCGACCTTCGTGGTCGAGCGACTCGATGCGCACCTGCGGCAGTGCACGCACGTCGATTGCCGGTTCCGTGCGGCCCGGACCGCGGGGGAGCGAAGAGCGGCGCCTCACCGCAACGCCTCGAGCAGGCCGTGGCCAGCGGGCGCGCCCGTACGGGCGCTGCAGCGGGCATGGCGCGCTGCTGCGACGATCGCGACCCTCTGCCACCCAGTGCGTCGTTGCATCAGGCGGGCCAGGCGGCGAGGAACTCCTGCCAGTGCGCGCCGCTCTCGCGGCCGAGCGTCGCGCGCACGCGCGCGATCTCCGCGTCGTAGGCGGCAGGCGTGAGTGCTCCGCGCAGGCGCTGGAAGCGCAGGAACATCAGGAAGGTGTTCGCAGCGTCGGTTTCGCAGTAGGCGCGAATCGAGGCGAGACCGCCGTCGCGCCACGTCGCCCAGACCTGGCTGCCGTCCATGCCGAGCTTGCCGGGGAAGCCGCACAGCCTGGCCAGCTCGTCCAGCGGCACCGCCGCGCGCGGCTGGTACATCGCCAGCAGGTCCATCAGGTCGAGATGGCGCATGTGATAGCGGCTGATGTAGTTGTTCCACTTGAAGTCGCGGTCGTCCTCGCCCAGCTCCCAGTAGCGCGGGGCAGTGACGCCGTTCACCAGCGCGCGGTAGTGCAGCACGGGGAGATCGAAGCCGCCGCCGTTCCACGACACCAGCTGCGGCAGGTAGCGCTCGATGCCGTCGAAGAAGCGCTGGATCAGCGTCGCCTCGTCGTCCTCGGGCCTGCCCAGCGACCACACCTTGAAGTGCTCGCCCTCGCGCAGCGCGCAGGAAATGGCAACCACCCGTTGCAGGTGCAGCGGCATGAAGTCGCTGCCGTGGCTCTGCCGGCGCTTCTGGAACGCCATGTCGACGACGTCCTGATCCGACAGCGACGCGGACAGGCCGTGCAGCGTGCGCAGTCCCGCGAGGTCCGGGATGGTCTCGATGTCGAAGGCGAGCGTCGGGGTCATGGCGAGGCCGGATCGGACGCGACCGTGCGGTGGCGGGCTGCGGGGCGAGGCGGCGGAGCGGGTGGGCCGCGGATTCTAGCCGATGCCTTCGCCGGTCACCGGCTGGGGCCAATGGCCTGGTGCACGCGAGCGGTCCCGTGCCGTCCGGCGTCGGTCCGGCGTCGGTCCCGCGTCAGCGCGCGTCGACCCGCGCTTCGGCCCTCGTGTCAACCCGCGCTTGTCCCCCCGCGTCGACCGGCGCTTCGCCCCCCCGCGTCGACCCGCGCCTGGCCCCTCGCGTCGACCCGCGCCTG
>CANGUQ010000450.1 GCA_947456915.1 Betaproteobacteria bacterium | reverse complement strand
GACGGCGCGCCCGGGCGTCCCGGCTGGCGAGGTCGCTTTTATGCGGCCATAAGCGGTACTAAGTACGAAACCGGATATCGACCGGTAACATCGGCGCTTGCGTTGCGCTGCGCCGACCCGGCCGCAGCCCCGCCCAGGAGATCGCATGGACACATCCGCGCCGCCACCGCTGAACGTGCAGCACGACCGTCCCGCCGAGCGTGCAGGCGAGGGCACGGCGAAGGTGGAGACGAAGAACACCACCTGCTACATGTGCGCCTGCCGCTGCGGCATCCGTGTCACGCTGCGCGACGGGCAGGTGCGCTACATCGAGGGCAATCCCGACCACCCGCTCAACCAGGGCGTGATCTGCGCGAAGGGCGCCTCGGGCATCATGAAGCAGTACTCGCCGGCCCGGCTCACCCGCCCGCTGTTGCGCAAGCCGGGCAGCGACCGCGGCAGCGCGCAGTTCGAGGCGATCTCGTGGGAGCGCGCATTCGAGCTGATTACCGAGCGCCTCGCGCGGATCCGCGCGTCCGATCCGAAGAAGTTCGCACTGTTCACCGGGCGCGACCAGATGCAGGCCCTGACCGGGCTGTTCGCCCGCCAGTTCGGCACGCCGAACTACGCGGCGCACGGCGGCTTCTGCTCGGTCAACATGGCGGCCGGAATGATCTACACGATCGGCGGCTCGTTCTGGGAGTTCGGCGGGCCCGACCTCGATCGGGCGAAGCTGTTCGTCATGATCGGTACCGCCGAAGATCATCACTCCAATCCGCTGAAGATCGCGCTGTCGAAGTTCAAGCGCAGCGGCGGGCGCTTCATCTCGGTCAACCCGGTGCGCACCGGCTACTCGGCGATCGCCGACGAGTGGGTGCCGATCCGGCCCGGCACCGACGGCGCGCTGCTGCTCGCGCTGTGCCACGAACTGATCCGTCTCGGCCTGTACGACCGCGAGTTCGTCGCGCGCTACACGAATGCGGGCTATCTGGTGAACGTCGATCCGGCGAGCGACAGCCACGGCATGATCGTCGGCGGGGAGGGGCTCGCGCACCTGAACCCGGCACGCCGGCACAACCAGCTGTGGTGGGATCGCGAGACCGGCAAGCCGGTGGTCAATCACACCGGTGAGTCGGACCCGCAGCTGTTCGGACAGTTCCGCCTGCACGACGGCACGCCGGTCAAGCCCGCCTTCCAGCTGCTGGCCGAGCGGCTGGTCGAGAACACGCCCGAGTGGGCGGCCGGCATCACCGGCATCCCTGCCGACACCATCCGGCGCCTCGCGCAGGAGCTGGGGGTTGCCGCGCGCGATCACCGGATCGAGCTGCCGATCGCGTGGACCGATTCGTGGGGCCGCAGGCACGACCGGGTGACCGGCGCGCCGGTGGCGTTTCACGCGATGCGCGGACTGGCCGCGCACTCCAACGGCTTCCAGACGGTGCGCGCGCTGTCGATCCTGATGTCGCTGCTGGGCACGATCGACCGGCCGGGCGGGTTTCGCCACAAGGCGCCTTATCCGCGCGGCACACCGCCGGCGATCGCGCGCGTGCCCAACTCGCCGGACATGGTGAAGCCGGACACGCCGCTGGGTGGCGCGCCGCTCGGGTTCCCCGCCGGTCCGGAAGACCTGTTCGTCGAGGACGACGGGCGGCCGGTGCGCATCGACAAGGCGTTCTCGTGGGAGCACCCGCTCGCGGTGCACGGGATGATGCACAACGTGATCACCAACGCGTGGCGCGGCGACCCCTACCGCATCGACACGCTGCTGATGTTCATGGCGAACATGGCGTGGAACTCGTCGATGAACACGTCCGAGGTCCGCCGGATGCTCAACGACCGGGATGACGACGGCGAGTACCGCATCCCGTTCATCATCGTCTGCGATGCCTTCCAGTCGGAGATGTGCGCCTATGCCGATCTGGTGCTGCCGGATACCAGCTATCTGGAGCGCCACGACGCGATGTCGCTGCTCGATCGCCCGATCTCGGAATTCGACGGCCCGTGCGATTCGGTGCGTGTGCCGGTGGTGCCGCCCAAGGGCGAGTGCAGGCCGTTCCAGGACGTGATCGTCGAGCTGGGCTCGCGACTGAAGCTGCCCGCGTTCACTGCCGCTGACGGCTCGCGCAAGTTCAAGGACTACCGGGACTTCGTCATCAACTTCCAGACCGCGCCGGATTCCGGAGTCGGCTTTCTCGCCGGCTGGCGCGGCGCCGACGGATCGAAGTCGCTGGTGGGCGAGCCCAACCCGAGGCAGTGGGAGATGTACGCGGCCAACAACTGCGTGTTCCACTACACGATGCCGCCCGAGCACCAGTACATGCGCAACTGGAACCAGGGTTACAACGACTGGGCAGTCAGGAACAAGCTGCGCGTGCACTCCGACCCGGTGGTGATCCAGCTCTACTGCGAGGTGCTGCAGAAGTTCCGTCTGGCCGCGCAGGGTCGGGGCGGAGGCACACGGCGGCCGCCCGGGCAGCTGCGCGAACGCATCAGCACCTACTTCGATCCGCTGCCATTCTGGTATCCGCCACTCGAGGCGCAGGTCACCGACCGCGAGCGCTACCCGCTGAACGCGGTCACCCAGCGACCGATGGCGATGTACCACTCCTGGGATTCGCAGAACGCGTGGCTGCGGCAGATCCATGCGCACAACTACCTGATGGTGAATCCCGCCACGGCGAGGCCGGCCGGCATCGGCGACGGCGACTGGATCTGGGTGGAATCGATGCACGGACGCGTGCGCTGCATGTGCCGCTACAGCGAGGCGGTCGAGCCGGGCACCGTGTGGACGTGGAACGCGATCGGCAAGGCAAAGGGCGCGTGGAATCTCGGGCCGCAGGCGAACGAGTCGCAGAAGGGATTCCTGCTCAATCACCTGATCAGCGAGGAACTCCCCGCCGAGGCGGACGGTTCGCGGCGTTCGAATTCCGACCCGATCACCGGGCAGGCCGGCTGGTACGACGTGCGCGTGCGCATCAGCCGCGCACCCGCGGGCGACCCGCAGGAGAGCTTTCCCCAGTTCGAGACGATGCCGCCGCTGCCGGGCACTGCGCCGGCGCACCCGGCCTGGCAGGCGTTCTTCGCCGGCAAGGGGCTCGCCACCGAACTCACCGGGATCGACCGGGAACTCATCCGCAAGGACGACGCGCAATGAGCCAACTCGCGCTGGTCATCGATCTGAACGTGTGCGTGGGCTGCCATGCCTGCGTCACCAGCTGCAAGGAGTGGAACACCTCCGGGGTGGCGGGCTTTCTCACCGACGAGAACCCCTACGACCAGGATCCCACCGGCACCTTCTTCAACCGCGTGCAGACCTACGAGGTCGGCGAGTTTCCGGACACCGAGACGGTGCACTTCCCGAAGTCGTGCCTGCACTGCGAGGACCCGCCGTGCGTGCCGGTCTGCCCGACCGGGGCCTCGTACAAGCGCAAGGAAGACGGCATCGTTCTGGTCGACTACGACAAGTGCATCGGGTGCAAGTACTGCGCCTGGGCCTGCCCCTACGGCGTGCGCGAGATCGACGAGAAGCAGCAGGTGATGAAGAAGTGCACGCTGTGCGTCGATCGCATCTACGACACGGCGATTCCCGAGGCGCAGCGCAAGCCCGCCTGCGTGCTCGCCTGTCCGACCAGCGCGCGGCTGTTCGGTGACATCCACGACGCGGACTCGGAGGTATCGCAGGCGATCCGCGAGCGCGGCGGCTACCAGCTGATGCCGGAGTGGGGCTCCGAGCCGGCGAACCACTACCTGCCGCGGCGAAAGTGCGGCGCGTCCTTCGACGCCGATCAGGTCGCGCGCGTCGATTCGCCGCTCGCCGTAGACGGGCGGGTGCCGGGCACGCTGGCTGCGCTCATCGCCGACGCGCAGGCGGCCGCCAGCGGGCACCCGCCGCCGCCTGGCCGG
>CANGUQ010000449.1 GCA_947456915.1 Betaproteobacteria bacterium | reverse complement strand
CTGCTGCCGGCGCGCGCCGGCTTGCGCGACGTCTTCGCGGCCATCGCGGCGCTAGCGCCTGAGGATGCGGCCGCCGCTGATGCGCTCGTGGCCGGCGAGATCGCGCTCGCAGAACAGGTCGACGAAGCCGTGCGCAGCCAGCAGGGCCCCGACCGCCGCCGCCTGGTCGTAGCCGTGTTCGACGATCAGCCAGCCGTAGTCGGCGAGCGCAGCCGGCGCCTGCATGATGATCGTGCGCAGCGCGACCAGCCCGTCACCGCCGGGGCTCAGCGCCTGCCTGGGCTCAAAGCGCAGATCGCCCTCGGTCAGGTGCGCGTCGTCCTCGGCCACGTAGGGCGGGTTGGCGACGATCATGGTCAGCCGCTGCCCGTCGATGCCGTGCAGCCAGTCGCCTTGCACGAAGTCGATGGTGCTGCACTCGAGCGCGCGCGCGTTGGCGCGCGCGACCTCCAGCGCGTCGGCGCTGGCATCGACGCCGAGCACCTTCAGGTTCGGCTGTTCGAGCGCGAGCGTGATGCCCACGCAGCCGCTGCCGGTGCCCAGATCGACCACCTCGGGCGCACCGCCGACCGGCAGGCGCGCGAGCGCGGCGTCGATCAGCCCTTCGGTTTCCGGTCGCGGGATCAGCACCCGCGCATCGACGCGGAAGCTGCGACTGTAGAAGTCGCGGGTGCCGACCAGATAGGCCATCGGCTCGCCGCCGGCGCGCCGCTCGACCAGGGACGTGAAGCGCATCTGGTCGATCGAACCGAGCTGGCGGCCCGGCCAGGCGATGACCTGCGCCGGGGTGGCGCCGGTGACCTGCTGCAGCAGCCGGCGCGCGTCCCCGGCGCTCAGCGCATGGCCGCGCGAGGCGAGCGTGAGCGCATCGCTCCAGGTCAGTGTGCGGGTGCTGCTCATGCGGTCTCGGTCTCCGCCATCGCCGCGAGTTGCTCGGCCTGGTGCTCGGCGGCCAGCGCCGACACCAGCGGCGAGAGGTCACCGTCCATGATCTGGTCGATCTTGTAGAGGGTGAGGTTGATCCGGTGGTCGGTCACCCGGCCCTGCGGAAAATTGTACGTGCGAATGCGCTCGGAACGGTCGCCGCTGCCGATCAGCGACTTGCGCTCGGCCGCCTGCTTCGCCTGCTGGCTGCGCACCTGCGCGTCGCGGATGCGCGCAGCGAGCACCGACATCGCCTGCGCCTTGTTGCGGTGCTGCGAGCGGTCGTCCTGGCACTCCACGACGATGCCGGTGGGCAGGTGGGTGATGCGCACGGCCGAGTCGGTCTTGTTCACGTGCTGGCCGCCCGCACCCGAGGCGCGGTAGGTGTCGATGCGCAGCTCTGCCGGATTGAGCACCACGTCGCTCACTTCGTCCGCCTCGGGCAGTACCGCCACGGTGCAGGCCGAGGTGTGGATGCGGCCCTGCGTTTCGGTCGCCGGCACGCGCTGCACGCGATGGCCGCCGGACTCGAACTTGAGCTTCGAGTACGCCCCGTGGCCGACCAGCTTGGCGATCACTTCCCGGAATCCGCCCAGTTCCGATGCGTTCTGGGAGATCACCTCGACCTTCCAGCCGTTGCGTTCGGCGTAGCGGGTGTACATCCGGAACAGGTCGCCGGCGAACAGCGCCGACTCGTCGCCGCCGGTGCCGGCACGAATCTCGAGGAAGATGTTGCGCTCGTCGTTCGGGTCTCTCGGCAGCAGCGCCTGCTGCAGCGCCTGCTCCAGCCCGACGAGCCGATCGCGGCCCTCGACCAGCTCGGCTTCCGCCAGCTCCCGCATGTCCGGATCGGCAAGCAGCGCCTCGGCGTCGCGCAGCGATTGCTCGACTCGCGCGTGCTCGCGGTACAGGGTCACCACCGGGTCGAGTTCCGAGCGCTCGCGCGCCAGCGCGCGAAAGCGGTCGAGATCCGCAGTCACGTCCGCGCTCTCCAGCGCGGCGTTGACCTGATCGAGTCGGCTCGCGAGCTGCGCGAGCTTGGCAGCGATGCTGGGATTCATCGCCGGACTAGGAGCGATCGCCGGAGCGTGTGCGTCCCGCCAGCAGTTGCGCCAGTTCCTCGCGGCTGCCTTCGCCGAGATGGTTCAGCGCGTGTGAAGGAGCGTGCAGCAGCTTGTTCGTGATCGAGCGCGACAGCCGCTCGATCACCAGCCTCGGGTCGTCACCCAGCGTCAGCCGGTGAATCGCCAGCTCCACCTCGCGCTGGCGTGCCCGCTCGGCCTGATCGCGCAGCGCGCGAATCGTGGGGACCAGCTCGCGCGTGGCCACCCAGTGCATGAAGTCGGCCACGCCCAGCGAGATGATCGCCTCGGCGCTGTGCACGGCACCGGCACGCGCTTCACGCCCCTGCTTGACGATCTCGCCCAGGTCATCGACGGTGTACAGGAACACGTCGTCGAGCTGTGCAGCTTCGCTCTCGACGTCGCGCGGCACCGCCAGGTCGAGGATGAACACCGGGCGCCGGCGGCGCGCCTTCAGCGTGCGCTCGAGCAGACCCTTGCCGATGATCGGCAGCTGGCTCGCGGTGCAGGTGATCACGATGTCGTAGTCGGGCAGCCGCTCGGGGAGATCGGCGAGCGACATCGCGTTGCCGCCGTACTGGGCCGCCACGGCCTGCCCGCGCGCCTGAGTGCGGTTGGCGAAGCTCACCATGCGCGGCTTGCGCGCGCAGAAGTGCGCCGCGCACAGCTCGATCATCTCGCCGGCACCGACGAACAGCACGCGCTGCTCGCTTACCGACGGGAACAGCCGCTCGGCCAGGGCGACCCCGGCGGCAGCCATCGACACCGAGTTCGCCCCGATCTCGGTCTCCGAGCGCACCCGCTTGGCGATCGAGAACGTGCGCTGGAACAGCTTGTGCAGCATGGAGCCCAGCGTGCCGGCGTGCTCGGCCGAGCGCACGGCCTGCTTGAGCTGGCCGAGAATCTGCGGCTCGCCGAGCACCATCGAGTCGAGCCCGGCAGCCACGCGGAATGCGTGCCGTGCGGCGGCCTCCGAGGGCAGCGTATACAGGTACGGCTTGAGCGCGTCGCGCTCGAGCTGGTGATAGTCGGCGAGCCAGGCGGTCGCGTACTGCGGGTCGTTGGTGCTGCAGTAGATCTCGGTGCGGTTGCAGGTCGACAGGATCGCCGCCTCGGTCACCGGCCCGGTCTGCACCAGGCTGCGCAGCGCAGCCGGCATCGTCTCGCCGGTGAAGGCGACACGTTCGCGCACCTTGACCGGTGCGCTCTGATGATTGACTCCTACCGCGTAGAGTTGCATCGCTGGATTTCGCCGGCACGCGCAGGGTTGCGCGAGAACGTCAGATTAAACTAACACGTTAGACCGTCAACAACAACTTACAGTTGCGCCCTTGCTGGCGCGCGGGTGCGTGCTGCACTGCGGGGTGCCCGGCCCGCAGCGGCGGCTGCGGCCAGTCGTCGGATTGCCCGCACCGGGCGCCGCATCACTGCGTGTCCCCGTCGCATCGCCACCCGTTGCCCGCCCGGCGGCCGGTCTACAGGCAGTAGCCGCCGAAGGCGTTCAGGTAGTAGTCAACGCCGGTGACCTGCCAGGCTGCGAATACCGTCAACCCCGCAGCCGCCAGCGCGAGCAGGATGCGCGCGTGCGACGGCCCGTCCTGCGCAGGACGCTCGGCGATCGCCGCCGCGCAGCAGGCGTCGGACATTCGCAACGGTACGGTCGACAGTTCGGTGGCCATGCTGAGGGTTGGCGTCTGGACTGGCCCGCGCGGGCCGGATGTGGCCGCCCAAGCCTGGGGTGACTGTACTCCGGGCACGCAGGCTGCGGGTTTGCGCCAGATCAATCCGTGGCGCGAGCGGGCAGCCGGCAACTCAGGACAGCCGCCGACGGCAGCAATACACGGCAGTGGCGTACACCAGACCCGGACCGTGCCCCTGAT
>CANGUQ010000448.1 GCA_947456915.1 Betaproteobacteria bacterium | reverse complement strand
CGGCGGGCAGGCCGGTCAGCTTGTGCACGGCGACCTGCAGCGGGAACAGACCCAGGTCGCGCGCGTAGTGGCCCAGCACGCGCGGGAACGTACCCCACAGTCGCGGATGCGGGCGTGCGTCGTGCGGCAGTCCGTCGGAGCCGATCATCGTTTCGGGGAAGGCGAGAATGCGCTGCACGTCATCCTCGCTCATCATGAAATAGACCGCGCCCGCCGGCTGCAGCCGGCTCACTGCCACCTCCTGCGTCACACCCCAATGCGCGGCGATCTGCGCAAGATCGCGCCCGGCGCACTCCGGGTGCGGGCGCGACCACGACACGATCACCCGCGAGGCCGCGGACAGCCGCGAGGCGGTGAGGATCGTCGAGGACGCGTGGTAGGGATAACAGTCGAGCGCGACGCTCTGCTGCTGCATCGCACGTCCGATCTGCGCGAGCGTCTGCACCGAGCGCCCGTGGTTCGCCGAGCCCGCGACCTTGTGGTGCGAGATCACCACGCGCATGTCGCACGCGTGGCCGATGTGCAGCGTCTCGTCGATTGCCTGCTCGATCGCTGCGCCTTCGTCGCGCATGTGCGTGACGTACAGCCCGCCGTACGCAGCCACGCGCTGCGAAAGCTCGACCAGTTCCTCGGTCGGCGCCGCTGCAGCCGGCGGATAGAAGGTGCCGGTGGACATCCCGAGCGCGCCTGCCTGCATGGCCTCGTCGATCGCCGCGCCCATGCGTGCGCGCTCGGCCGCCGTCGCCGGCCGAGCGAGATCGTCCATGGCCGCCACGCGCAGCGTCGAGTGCCCGACCAGGAATGCCGCGTTGATCGCCGCGGGGCGCGCTGCGCACGCCTCGAAGTAGTCGCGAAAGCCGGCGAAGCGAAACCAGTCGCCGCTGCTGTCGAGCAGGTCCAGCGGTGGCGGCGGGGCACCCCGGTTCGCGAGTCCGGCGAGCGAGATGCCGCAGTTGCCAGCGATCACCGTGGTAACGCCCTGCGACAGCTTGGGCGTCATCTCGCCCTGATCGATCAGCATCCGATCGTCGTGCGTGTGCACATCGATGAACCCCGGGGCGGCAACCAGCCCTTGCGCATCGATCTCGACCGCGTCGCGTAGCGCACCCACGTCGCCGAGGGCGTGGATGCGATCGTCGCGAATCGCCAGATCGCCGCGACGCGGCCGCGCGCCCGTGCCGTCGATCAGGACGGCGTTGCGGATCAGCAGTGGGGGGGGGTTGTCCAGATCGTCGCTCGCATCGATAGTCTGCGGCGCCGGCCGCCGCAGTCCGCCAGGGGCAGGCGGCGCAACGCGCGTTCGGGCGTCACACTCGCCGGAGACCTCAGTACCGCTCCGGCAGCACCTTGCCCGGGTTCAGGATGCCGAGGGGATCGAGCGCCCGCTTGATCGCGGCCATCACCGCGACCGCGCCTGCACCGTGCTCCTGCGCCAGATAGTCGCGCTTGCCGATGCCCACGCCGTGCTCGCCGGTGCAGGTGCCGCCAACCGCAATCGCGCGCTCGACCAGTTGTGTGTGCAGGCGCTGGATCGCCACCCGCTCGCGCTCGTCGCGCGCGAGATACAGCACGTGGAAGTTGCCGTCGCCGACGTGGCCGACGATCGCGCCCAGCACGCCGGCTTCCCGCGCCTCGCGTTGCGCGGCGAGCACGCACTGCGCGAGCCGCGAGATCGGCACGCAGACATCGGCCACCAGACTCCCCGACCCGGGCGCGAGCGCGAGCGCCGCGTAGTAGGCCGCGTGCCGCGCCTTCCACAGCCGGGTACGGTCCTCGGTCTTCACCGCCCAGCGGAACGCATCGCCGCCGTGCGCGGCGGCGATCTCGCCCACGGTCTGCGCCTGCTCGGCCACGCTCGCCTCGCTGCCGTGGAACTCGTAGAACAGCGTCGTGCGCGGCGTGAACTCGTCGAGCTTCGAGTAGGCGATGCAGGCGCGCATCTGCAGTTCGTCGAGCAGTTCGATGCGCGCCACCGGCACACCGAGCTGGATCGTCTCGATCACGCTGTTCACCGCCCCTTCGAGCGTCTCGAACTGGCACACCGCCGAGGCCATCTTTTCGGGCTGACCGTAGATGCGCAACTGCACCTCGGTGATCACGCCGAGCGTGCCCTCGGAGCCCACGAACAGCCGCGTCAGGTCGTAGCCGGCGGAGGACTTGCGGGCGCGGCCGCCGGTGCGGATCACTTCGCCCGCAGCGGTCACCACGGTCAGGCCCAGCACGTTCTCGCGCATCGTGCCGTAGCGCACGGCATTGGTGCCCGAAGCGCGGGTGGAGGCCATTCCGCCGAGCGAGGCATCGGCGCCCGGATCGATCGGGAAGAACAGGCCGTGCGGCTTGAGTGCCTCGTTCAGCGCGACCCGGGTCACTCCCGCCTGTACCCGCACGTCCAGATCTTCAGGATTGATCTGCAGCACCTGGTTCATCCGCGACAGGTCGAGGGAGAGCCCGCCGCGGGTGGGGATCGACGCGCCCTCGATCCCGGTACCCGTGCCGAAGGGCACCACCGGCATGCGGCACTCGCTCGCCAGGCGCAGGATCGCGGCCACATCCTCGGTCGACTCGGCGAACACCACCGCGTCGGGCAGGACGTGAGCGTGACCGGACTCGTCGCGCGAGTGCTGTTCGCGCATCGCCTGAGTCGTCGACAGGCGGTCGCCGACCAGCGCGCGCAGGCTGTCCAGGGTGCTGGCTTCGATCATTGCGGCCTCGGCTGCGTGTCTGATGCGATAATTCTAGGCTTTTCCCGGTTTACCGACCTTGCCCGAGTCGCGTTCGTCAGGGTTCGGCTCCGCTGGTTCACCCGCGTTCGTTCACCCGCGTTCGTTCACCCGCGTTCGTTCACCCGCGTTCGTTCGCCCTCGTCGTTCGCCCTTGTCGTTCGCCCTTGTCCGCCTCGCGCGGCCGCTGCTCGCCTGCTGCGGCGGACACTCCCCAACGCTTCGCATGCGCCCGCCGCCCCCAGCGATGTCACCGCACCGCTTCTGTGTCGCGCCGATGATGGACCTGACCGACCGGCATGCGCGATTCTTCCTGCGCCTGCTGTCGCGTCACGCGCGGCTGTACACCGAGATGGTCACCACCGGTGCGCTGCTGCATGGCGACCGCGCGCGCTTCCTGCGCTTTCACGCCGCCGAGCACCCGCTCGCGATCCAGCTCGGCGGATCGGACCCTTCGGCGCTGGCCGCCTGCGCGCGCATGGCGCAGGAAGAGGGCTACGACGAGGTCAACCTCAACGTCGGCTGCCCCAGCGATCGCGTGCAGTCGGGACGCTTCGGCGCCTGCCTGATGGCCGAGCCGGTGCTGGTGGCCGAGGGCGTGGCGGCGATGATCGCGGCCGTGCGCATCCCGGTGACGGTGAAGACGCGCATCGGCATCGACCGCGACGAGTCGACCGAGCGCCTGTATCGCCTCACGCACGCCGTGGTCGCGGCGGGCTGCCGGACGCTGATCGTGCACGCGCGCAAGGCGTGGCTGGACGGCCTCAGCCCGAAGGAGAACCGCGAAGTGCCGCCGCTGCGCTACGGCGTCGTTCATCAGCTCAAGCGCGACTTCCCGCAACTCACGATCGTGATCAACGGCGGCCTGACCACGATCGACGACTGCCGCCGCGAACTGGCGCTGGTCGATGGCGTGATGCTCGGACGCGCCGCCTACTACCACCCGTGGCTGCTGAGCGAAGTCGACCCGCAGCTGTTCGCGACGCCTGCGCCGCTCGACACCCCGCAGCAGGCGATCGAACTGATGCTGCCGTACATCGAGCGCGAACTCGCCGAAGGCACGCCGCTGGCGGCGATGACCCGCCACCTGCTGCCGCTGTTCCAGGCGGTTCCCGGCGCGCGCGCGTGGCGCAGGACACTCTCCGAACAGGCGCCGCGCGCGGGCGCTGGT
>CANGUQ010000447.1 GCA_947456915.1 Betaproteobacteria bacterium | reverse complement strand
CGCCGCGTCGACCTCGGCCGTGGCGAGCTGCGTCGCCTGCATCGCGCGGTCGCGTAGCGCGGGTCCGGCACGGGCGAGGTCGAGCCGGGCCAGCGCCTGCCCGCACTCGTGCAGCGACACGGTGCCGGCAGCACGCTCGCCCTCGCTCCAGCCGGGAATCTCGGCGTCGATCAGCGTGAAGCCGGCGTGCTCGAGCGTCGCGCAGGCGGTGTCGAACAGCGCCAGGGTCGGCGCATCGCACATCGCTTCGATCAGCCGCGACGGACGAAGCAGACGGCGTGCGGTGGCCGCGACCGGTTCGCCAGGCACCTCGGCAAGTACCTCCCACGCCGCCGCGATCAGCGCCAGGTCGCGCGCGATCAGTCCGACGCTGGTCAGGCTGGGCGCCGGATTGGGCTGACCCGCAAGCGACAGCGCACCGATGCGCGGCGTGAAGCCGATCACCCCGCAGTGGCACGCCGGATTGCGCACCGAGCCGCCGCTGTCGGTGCCGATGCCGAGCTCTGCCAGATCGAGCGCGGCGGCGACCGCCGCGCCGGTGGACGAGCCCCCGGCGGTGCGCGCGGCATTCCACGGGTTGAGTCCCATCGGCTCGAACGCGTTGGTCACCGCGTACATCGCCAGCTCGGACAGTGTGGTGGTGCCCAGCACGACGCCGCCGGCGGCGCGCACGCGCTCGACGATGGCGGCGTCCGCCGCAGCGACGCGTCCGGCATGGATCGCGCTGCCTTCGGTCCAGCGCAGGCCGCGCACCGGGATGCAGCCCTTGATGCTCACCGTGACGCCGTGCAGCGCGCTGCGCGCGTGCCCGGCGTCGAGTTCGGCCTGCAGTTGCCGCGCCTGCAGCAGCGCGTCGTCGGCGACCTGCGAGAACGCATGACAGTCCGGATTCAGGCGTTCGATACGGCGCAGGACGTGCGCGACCCGCTCCGCGAGCGATGCGGTGGGGGTCATCGGCTGCGCGCCTGCAACCGTCGCGCCGACGCGGGGAGCGCGCGTGCGTTCATCGGTCCAGCCCGATCAGCATGACCTGCAGCGGGGCGCTGGCGTCGCGCGCTGCCCGCTCGAGCGCCTGCAGCGCGACCCGTACTTGCGCGTGCTCGCCGCTGAGCAGGTCGATCGTCATGGCCTGCGGCGCGCAGGCCGCGAGCAGCGCGCACATCGGCTGCACCGCGGCGACCAGCAGCCGCCAGCGCTCGCCGTCAGCGCGAAATGCAAGCACGGCCTCGCCGTCGCCGGCCGCTGCCGCGGCGCCGGGGACGGCTTCGTCGGGATCGGGTTCGATCTTCATCACGTGCGCGAACAGCGCGTTGACCCGCGCCCACGCCTGTGCCGCAGGGCGCGGATCGCAGCGGCGGTCGATGAAGCCGTGGCGCGGGTAGTAGCCGCGGTCGACGTCCATGAAGGTGTCGAACACGTAGTGCACGCGCGAACCGAGCCGCGACAGCAACATCGCCTGCACGGCCCGGGCGGCCAGCGCACGATCATCGGCGTGCTCGCTCGCGAGACTCGCGCCGCTGGTCTTCAGCGATGCCATGATGGAACAGTCGAGCCGACGGGCAGAGGCGTCCAGCGCGCGCGCGGCGGCGAGCAGCGGCTGCCCTGTCTCGATGCGCACGGTGATGCCGTCGATCGCGCCGGCAGCCAGTGCCTCGCGCACGATGGCTTCGCGCGCCGGCAGTTCGTCGATGCCGAACCCGGACTTCACGAAGTGGCTGAAGTGCTGGCCGTCGAAGCGCGCGTCGTCGTCGAAGGCGAGGATCTTCGACCACCAGACCGCACGGCCCGTGCGCGCGCGCAGTGCGGCGAGATCGTCGCGGGCCTGCGCGAACCGGGTCAGCGTGAGGTTGACCTCGAACCCCGCCACGCCCAGTTCGGGCAGCGGCAGCGCGCGCAGGCGCTCGGCCGGCGCGCCGATCGTGGTCACCACGAAGCGGTGACCGATGCGCGCGAGCAGCTGCATGCGGCCGCGCGACTCGTCCTCGGCCAGATCGAGGTCCGGCACCTTGGACAGCCGTGCCCCCATCTCCCACAGCGCCAGCAGCGGGTAGTCGTTACGTGCCCACTTGCGCCCGAACTCCTGCACCCCGCCGGTGGCGCTGATCTGCATGCTCTCGGCCCACGGGTGGCGCAGCTCGACCCCGACGCGGTCGAAGGTCGAGGTCTTGGGGTGCGCGAGCAGCCGCGGCGGGCCCGCGGCGAGGAACTCGCCGCGGGCGAGCCGCGCGCCCTGGGTGCGCACAGGGTATGCGACGTGCCCGTCGCGATGTACTTCGACGATGAAGTAGCCGAACTTCTCGACGTCGCCGCGACCGAACTCGTCCTTCGGTGCGACCCGGTAGAACTCGGTGAAGTCGTGGCGCAGGAAGGCGGTCGAGGGCAGCATGTAGAACTCCGCCGCGCCGATGCGGTCGTACCAGAAGTTGTGCACGTGCCCGGCGAACAGGGCCTCGACGTTCGGCTGCCGCGCGAGCGCGAGCAGCCAGTCGCGTCCCGGGCGATCGACGTTGTCGTAGTTGCTGCGCTCGTCTGGGCGGTGGATGTACGGGGGATAGTGCATGAACAGGAACACGCGCCGCCCGGCTGCCGTGTCGACCTGCTGGTGCGCCCACTCGCGCTGCCGTTCCTCGTCGGGCAGTCCCGAGTTGAGCAGCAGCGAGTTCAGCAGCACGCAGCGCACGTCGCCGTGATCGAACGCGTGATAGTCGGGGCCGAACGCGGCTCGATAGGTGTGGAGATAGGCAGCGCACACCTGATCCGCAGGCATCCAGTCCACCCGCTTGTCGCCCACGTCGTGGTTGCCCGGCAGCACGTACAGCGGCATCGGCAGCGGCGCGGCGATCTCCTTGAACAGCGCCACGGCCTCGCCGAACGCGGGCAGCGAGGGTACCGGGTGAACGATGTCGCCCAGATGGATGACGAACTGCGGTGCAGGGTCCATCGCGGCGATTTCCGCGAACACGTGGCGCGCGCGCTCGTTCGCGACCTGATTCGTCGCATAGGGCGAACTCGAGCGCAGGTCGTGCTCGTTCACGTGTGTGTCGGCCACCACTGCGAAGCGCAGCAGCGGCCCCTCGGTCGAATTCGTGCTCATCGGCCGTCTCCGGTCAGGGTCGGGGCGGGCGCAGGCTGCCGCGGCCGGGACGGCGCGGTGCGAGGCTGGAACACCGGAACCGCAGCCTCGATACGCAGCGCCAGTTCGTCGAGGAAGGCCGCGGCGGCAGGCGGTGGCGCACGCCGGGCGGCCTCGGTCACCACGAGGTCGAGCGTGAACGCCGGTCGGGCGAGCGGATTGACGGTGAGCGAGCCATCGGCCAGTTCCGGCACCAGCATCACTCCGGGCAGGATCGCCAGCCAGTCGCTGCGCCCGATCATGTCCAGCGTGCCGTACATCGAATCGAGTTCCAGCCGTTGCGCGATGCTCGCGCCGTTGGCCGCGAGCCAGGTCTCGATGCGGCCGCGTCGCGTGTTCAGCGGCGCCGGCACCATCAGCCGGATGTTCTGCAGCTGCGCCGCGGTCACGGGCGCGCCCGGGGTGAAGCGCCCGTCAGCGCGCGAGACCAGCAATTCGGGCGTGCGGGCAAGGTGGCGGCTGCGGATGCCTACCGGGGGGTCGAACGCCGGGACGATCGCGAAGTCGAGTTCTCCGGCACGCAGCAGGTCGGTCAGCACGCCGCTGTAGGCCTCGGTCACGCGCAGCGTCACCTGCGGGTGGCGCTCGCCGAACGCGGCCAGCGCCGGCGCGAGGCAGCAGCGCGTGAGCGAGGGCATCAGCCCGACCCGCACCTCGCCCGACAGCGCTGCGCCGACGCTGCGCGCCTCGCGGCCGGCCTGTTCCAGCGTGGCGAGCAGGTCGATCGCGTGCCGGTAGTAGGCCAGCGCGGCAGCCGTCGG
>CANGUQ010000446.1 GCA_947456915.1 Betaproteobacteria bacterium | reverse complement strand
CCCCGCACCTGCACTGGCACGTGATCGCCCGCTACCGCGGCGATCCGCATTTTCCCGACCCGGTGTGGGCTGCGCCGCGGGGCGGTGCGCCCGTGCCCCTGCCACTCGGCGCGCGGGCACTGGAAGCCGCGATCGCGCAGCGACTGGGCCCGCGCTGAGCGGGAGCGCGGCGCGCGCGTCGCTGCCCTCAGGCTGGAACGACTGCCGCCGGCGCTGCCTGACTGATTGCTGCGCAGGTGCGCCGCGCCGGAAACACGGCACTGAACGTGCTGCCGCGCTCGGGTTCGCTCTCGATCTCCAGCCGCGCCTGGTGGTGCGACAGCGCGTACTTGACGATCGCCAGTCCCAGGCCGGTGCCGCCGGTCTCGCGCGAGCGGCTGCGATCGACACGGTAGAAGCGCTCGGTCAGGCGCGGGATGTGCTCTGCCGCGATGCCGATGCCGGTGTCGCGCACCCGGAACACGGCGGTCCCGCCCTCGCCTGCGCGCCAGCTGATCGCGACCGAGCCGCCCGCCGGGGTGTAGCGCACCGCGTTGGTGATCAGATTGAGAAAGACGCTGCGCAGCTCGGCCTCGGCGCCGATCAGCCACAGTTCGGGAGCGGCTTCGGCGGTGATCGTGTGCCGCCCGCTGGACAGTGCGAGCGCATCCTGCTGCAGGGCGCGCACCAGCTTCGGCACGTCGACCGGCTGCTCCGAGGCCGGTCCGGCGGCATTTTCCAGCCGCGACAGCGTGAGCAGATCCTCGACCAGGTTCTGCATCCGCGAGGTCTGCTGCGTCATCAGCTGCAGCGCGCGTTTCTGCATCTGCGGATCGGGAACCGCCTGGTCGTTGATCGTTTCGAGAAAACCGGCGAGCACGGTGATCGGTGTGCGCAGCTCGTGCGAGACGTTGGCGACCAGATCGCGCCGCATGCCTTCCATGCGCTCCCAGCGCGTGATGTCGCGCGCGATCATCAGCTTCTGGCGATTGCCGTACGGCACGATCTGGATCGACAGCGCGATGTCGCCGCCGCGCGCCCCGCGCAGCAGGAACGGCTCGGTGAACTGCTGCGCGAGCAGATAGTCGACGAACCCGGGCTGGCGGACGATGTAGGTGATCTGCCGGCCGATGTCGCGGCCCGCATCGACCTCGAGGAAGTGCTCGGCCGCCGGATTGCACCACTCGATGCGATCGAGTTCGTCGAGCACCACCACCGCTTCGTTCATCGCCGCGGTCGCACTCTGGAATCGCGCGAGCGCGCTGCGCAGACCGGACTCGCTCTGGCGCTGCCAGCGCACCAGCCTCGCCAGTCGGGAGAACGCCTCCTCCCACACCCCGCTCGCGTACGGCACGGGCTGGTTGCCCGGGTCGTCCAGCCAGGTGACCAGCGAGCGCAGATGCCACAGATGACGGGTGTTCTGGACGAGCAGCCACGCCACCAGCGCGAGCAGGGCGGGAACCGCGCCCAGCCACGGTGTCACCGCCGCGGTGAGGGCGAGTCCCACCACGAGCCACGCCAATGGCCACCGCCAGAACCCGCGCAAGCACGCCCTCCCGGAGCAGATCTTCGAAACCCGTCGCCGCGTGGCCCGATTCTAAGGG
This sequence comes from Betaproteobacteria bacterium, assembly GCA_947456915.1. GTDB lineage: Bacteria > Pseudomonadota > Gammaproteobacteria > Burkholderiales > CAIKXV01 > CAIKXV01. Next base: position 2,323 of record CANGUQ010000446.1, on the reverse strand, counting down.
CTGGCGCAGTGCGCAGGCGAACTCACCGGCCCGGCCCCTGCCCCTGCCACTTCAGGTCGCCCTGACCCCGCGCGCAGCCGCGGCTCAGCCTGGCGTGGCCGAGAGTCGGTAGCCGCTGCCGCGCACGGTCTGGATCAGCCGGTCGTGACCGGTCGGCTCCAGCGCCTTGCGCAGGCGACGAATGTGCACGTCGACGGTGCGTTCCTCGACGAACACGTGATCGCCCCAGACCTGATCGAGAAGCTGCACGCGCGAGTGCACGCGCTCGGTGTGTGTCATCAGGTAGTGCAGCAGCCGGAACTCGGTCGGGCCGAGCGTGATCGGCACAGCCTGTGCGTCGTGTCCGGCCGACACCCGGTGGCTTGCCGGGTCGATGCGCAGGCCGCCGATCTCCACCATGTCGTCGGTCATCTCCGGCGCGCGTCGCCGCAGCACGGCCTTGATCCGCGCGTTCAGTTCGCGCGGGGAGAACGGCTTGGTGATGTAGTCGTCGGCGCCCGTCTCCAGCCCGACCAGCTTGTCCTGCTCCTCGGCACGCGCGGTGAGCATGATGATCGGGATCTCGCGGGTGCGCTTGTCCGATTTCAGCCGCCTTGCGAACTCGATCCCCGACAGCCCCGGCAGCATCCAGTCGAGCAGCACGAGGTCGGGCAGAGCCGTGCGGACCAGTTCCAGCGCGTGCTCCGCGCTGTCGGCGCGCAGCGGCTGGTGACCTGCCTGCTTCAGGTTGTAGGCAATCAGTTCCTGGATCGCAGGCTCGTCTTCGACAACCAGGATCGTGGCAGGCATGATCGGTTCCGCGGGGCAGACTGGAAAACATCCGCATTGTATGAACCTGTTGTGACGGACGGATGACAGGGGCCCGTCCCCGGTGGCGCAGGCGGTTATCATCGATCGCGCCGTGGCTGCGGCTGCGCGCCATCACGGCGTGGCGATGCAGCGGCCCCGTGCGCCGCGGCGCCACGCGCACCGCGTGCCGCTCGATCTACCGTCCGTCCGTCGCTGCCCGATCCGCTTCCCGGCCCTGCCAGATGCCCACGCCTACGCCCGCCAGTCCGGCCCCCACGCCCACCGAGATCACGCTGCATCAGGCGTCGAACCGGCTGGAAATCTCGTTTTCCGACGGCCGCACGGTGAGCCTGCCGAGCGAATTCCTGCGCGTGTACTCGCCGTCGGCCGAAGTGCGCGGTCACGGGCCCGGCGAAGGCACGCTGCAGGTGGGCAAGCGCGGCGTGTCGATTACCGCGGTGGAGCCGGTCGGCACCTATGCGGTCAAGCTGGTGTTTTCCGACGGTCACGACACCGGCATCTACTCGTGGAACCTGCTCTACGAATACGGTCGCGATCAGGACACGATGTGGGCGCGTTACCTGCAGCGGCTGGAGGCGGCGAAGGCGAGCCGCGAACCGGCACGATGAGAGCGGAACGGCGATGAGCGAACAGCGGCGCGTGGATTTCGGCTTTCAGTCGGTGGCCGAAGGCGAGAAGGCGAAGCGGGTGGCGGGCGTGTTCGACTCGGTCGCCAGCCGTTACGACCTGATGAACGACGTGATGTCGGGCGGGCTGCACCGGGTGTGGAAGCACTTCACCATCGCCCGCAGCGGCGTGCGAACCGGGCAGAAGGTGCTCGACATCGCCGGGGGCACCGGCGATCTGGCGCGCGCGTTCGCCGAGCGGGTCGGCGCAAGCGGCACGGTGCTGCTCACCGACATCAACGCGGCGATGCTCGCGCGTGGACGCGATCGCCTGCTCGACGAGGGGTGCGTGGTAGAGGCGGTGCAGTGCGACGCCGAGCGGCTGCCATTCCCGGACCGCACGTTCGATTGCGTGAGCGTCGCCTTCGGGCTGCGCAACATGACGCACAAGGACGTCGCGCTCCGCGAGATGTTCCGCGTGCTGCGCCCGGGCGGACGGCTGCTGGTGCTGGAGTTCTCCCACGTGTGGGAGCCGCTCGCGCCGCTGTACCGGCTGTACACGATGCAGTGGCTGCCGGTGGTGGGCAAGCTGGTGGCGGGGGACGGCGCGAGCTACCGTTATCTGGCGGAATCGATCGCGCGGCACCCGGACCAGGAGACGCTCAAGGGGATGCTGGAGACAGCCGGCTTCGAGCGCGTCGAGTACTTCAACCTGAGCGCCGGGGTGGTCGCGCTGCATCGCGGATTCCGGCTGTAGCGCCCGACTGCCCAGGTTTGCCGTCGGCGGTCGCGGCTACGGCGCCACCATGGCGGTGGCCGGAAGCGCGCGGCCGGCGCTGCTGTACCGCAGCGTGGCAGCGCAGCGGCCGGACGAGCCGCAGAGGCCGCTGCACCGCAGCGCGAGCATG
>CANGUQ010000445.1 GCA_947456915.1 Betaproteobacteria bacterium | reverse complement strand
TGGCGGCGCGGCTCAGCCGGCGAACAGCGCGGCGAGCCCGCTGCGGCTGTCCCCGTAGTCGGAGCGCTCGTACATGCCCTGCTGCAGGAAACGCTCGAGGTCGGGATAGCGGGTCACGGCTTCGTCCAGTTCGCGGTCAGCGCCGCGCACGTAGGCGCCCACGCTGATCAGGTCGCGGCTTCTCTGGTAGCGCGAGTAGTAGTACTTGAAGCGGCGGATCAGGGCCAGATCCTCGGCGCCGACCAGTTCGGTCATCGCGCGGCTGATCGAGGCCTCGATGTCGATCGCCGGATAGTGCCCCTGATCGGCAAGATTGCGCGACAGCACGATGTGTCCGTCGAGAATCGCGCGCGCGGAGTCGGCGATCGGATCCTGCTGGTCGTCGCCCTCGGCGAGCACCGTGTAGAAGGCAGTGATCGATCCGCTGCCGGTGCGCCCGTTGCCTGCGCGCTCGACCAGTTGCGGCAGCTTGGCGAAGACCGATGGCGGGTAGCCGCGCGTGGCCGGGGGCTCGCCGATCGCAAGGGCGATCTCCCGCTGTGCCATCGCGTAGCGCGTGAGCGAATCCATGATCAGCAGCACCTGCAGCCCCTGATCGCGGAAGTGCTCGGCAAGCGCGGTGGCGTACGCCGCCCCGTGCAGGCGCAGCAGCGGCGGCGTATCGGCCGGTGCGGCCACGACCACCGAGCGCGCGCGCCCCTCCGGTCCGAGGATGTTCTCGATGAACTCCTTCACCTCGCGCCCGCGCTCGCCGATCAGCCCGACCACCACCACATCGGCGTTGGTGTAGCGCGCCATCATCCCGAGCAGCACGCTCTTGCCCACCCCGCTGCCGGCGAACAGGCCGAGGCGCTGACCGCGGCCCACGGTGAGCAGCGCGTTGATCGCGCGCACGCCGGTGTCGAGCACGGTACGGATCGGCGCGCGATCGAGCGGATTCACCGGCCGGCTGTACAGCGGCGAACGCTGATCCTGCGGCACCGGCCCGAGGTCGTCGAGCGGCCGGCCGCTGCCGTCCACCACGCGCCCGAGCAGCTTCTCCCCCACGGCCATCTGGCGCGCGCGATCCTCGGCGCGACGGCGCGGAAGGAACTCCACCCCCAGCCGCGGCACGCGGCGGGTGGCCGTGTCGATCGGCATCACGAGGGCGCCCGGCTCCAGCCCGAACACGTCGGTGGAGGGCATCAGGAACAGCTTGTCGCCGGAGAACCCGACGACCTCGGCCTCCACTCGCGTGCCGGTGCGGGCATGCACGTAGCAGCTGCTGCCCACCGGCACCTTCAGCCCGACGGTCTCGATCACCAGCCCGGCGACGCGGGTGAGCCGGCCGTAGAGCATCCACGGCTGCGCCTGACGTACCGCCTGCCGGCTGTTGCGCAGCAGCTGTCGCCAGGGCTCGGTGGCCGGGACTGCAGGCGGGCGCACGGGCTCAGCGCGGCTCGCGGCCGATGTCGGTGCCGCCACCGGCTGTGCGTTCGGACTTGCCGGCCGGCGGTGCGGCCGTATCGCCTGCGGCCCGCTCCGGCGCCTCCATGTCGACCCACCGCGCCTCGCTGCCCAGTGCGGCGACCACGGCCTTCCAGCGGCTGGCAAGCGAGGCATCGATCTCGCTGGTGGCGGTCTCCACGCGGCAGCCGCCGCGCTCCAGGCGGCTGTCCTCGACGATGCGCCAGGGCGCCGGGGCCACCTGATTGGCGTCCAGCACCGAGCGCACCAGTGCCGCGTCTGCAGGGTTCAGGATGAGCCGCGGATTCTGCCCGCCACCCTGCGGCAGGCTGGCGATCGCCTCGCGGATCACCGGCAGCACGACCTCGGGGTGCACGTGGACGGCGTGCCGGATGATCTGTCGCGCGACCTCGACCGACAGCGCGAGCACGTCGAGCGCGAGGTCGTGCTCGAAGCCGTCCATCACCTCGCGCAGCCGACCGAGCAGCTGCAGCAGTTCGGTCGCCTCGCGTGCCGCATCGGCACGGCCGGCCGCGAGGCCCTCTGCATGACCCTGCGCGCGTGCGGTCTCGCGAATCAGCGCGAGTTCCTCCTCCGGTGGCCGCGGTGGCGGTGCCGGCGGCTCGGCCTGCGCAGCGGGGCCGCCGGACGCCGATTCGCCGAGCACGGTCATCTGCCACGGCACCACCGCAGGCTCGCGCGGCGCTGCTCCGCCCACCCGGCCACTGCCGCCGGAGCCACCCTTGCGCAGGATCGTGCGAGACATCGTCGGTTACGGGTTGTCTGGCAGGCGCAGGCGCGGACGGGCCGGCACGCTCAGCCGACCATCCCCTCTTCGCCCTTGCCGCCGATCACGATCTGCCCGTCGTCGGCGAGCCGGCGCACGATCTTCAGGATCTCGCGCTGCTCGGCCTCGACTTCGGACAGCTTGACCGGCCCCTTCGATTCGAAATCGTCGCGCAGCATCTCGGCGGCGCGCGTGGACATGTTCTTGAAGATCTTCTCGCGCAGATCGACCGATGTGCCCTTCAGCGCGATGATCAGCGACTCGGACTGCACCTCGCGCAGCAGCAGCTGGATGCTGCGGTCGTCCAGATCGTTCAGGTTCTCGAACACGAACATCTGGTCCTCGATGCGCTGCGCGAGCTCCGCGTCGTGCTCGCGCATCGCCGCCATCACCGAAGCTTCCAGCGACGTTCCCATGTTGTTCAGGATCTCGGCCGCGGCGGCGGCACCGCCGAGCGAGCTCTTCTTCATCTGATCGGCGCCCTGCAGCAGCTGGATCAGCACGTCGTTCAGTTCGCGCAGCGCCGATGGCTGCACGCCGTCGAGCGAGGCGATGCGAAGCATCACGTCGTTGCGCAGACGGTCGGCGAAGTGCGTCAGGACGTCGGCCGCCTGGTCGCGTTCCAGATGCACCAGGATGGTGGCGATGATCTGCGGGTGCTCGTTCCTGATCATCTCGGCGATCGACGGGCCGTCCATCCACTTCAGCGCCTCGATGCCGTTGGCATCGCCGCCCTGCAGGATACGATCGATCACGCCGGTGGCGCGTTCCGAGCCCAGCGCCTTGGTGAGCACCGAGCGGATGTAGGTGTCCGAGTTCATGCCGATCGTGGTCTTCACGCCGGCCTCCTCGCGGAAGTCGCGCAGCACGGACTCGACCTGCTCGCGCTCGACATTCTGCAGCTCGGCCATCGCTGCGCCGAGCTTCTGCACTTCGCGCGGCGACAGGTACTTGAATACCTCGACGGCCTCGTCCTCGCCGAGCGACATCAACAGAATCGCGCTCTTCCTGATGCCATCTTCGCTCATGGCGCGATGATACTGCCGGCGCCGCCGCGCTCACAGGCCCCAGCGAGCGCGCCCGGGCGGGCGGGATCATTCGCGGCCGACCCAGTCCTTGACCACATTGGCGACGATCTGCGGCTGAGCCCGGGCCAGGTCCTTGACCGCCTGCAGGTCAGCATCGAAGCCCTGGCTGCCCACCACGATCGGCTGGGTGCGGGCGGCGCCGCCGCCGGGGCCCGGCTCGTCGCCGGCATCGGCGACTGCCGCCTGTGCCTGGACCGCGGCCTGGCGCGCCGCCAGGTCGCGCTCGCCGGCGAGCGCCAGATCGCGCAGCACCGGCCGCAGCACCAGCAGGTAGACGAACAGTGCAGCGAACATCGCCCCCAGCGTCCACAACACGGTATTCAGGCTGCCGAGCAGGCGCTGCGTCGCCACGTCGACCAGACCCGGCGGCTCGATCTCGACCCGCTCGGCCTCGTTGAACGCCGCGTTGACCAGATTCACCTGATCGCCGCGCTTCTCGCTGTAGCCGACCGCCTGCTTCACGAGTTCGGTCATCTGCGCCACTTCGGCCTCGGACAGTGGCGTGGTCGCCGCCTTGCCGTCGCGCACCTCGCGCCGATGGTTGACGACGACCGCGGCGGACAGGCGGCGCAGCGCACCGACCTCGGCTCGCGTGTGC
>CANGUQ010000444.1 GCA_947456915.1 Betaproteobacteria bacterium | reverse complement strand
TCGCGATCCTGGTCATCGGCTGCTTCTACGTCGTCTCGCCGTTCATCGCCGCTCTGCTGTTCGCGACGGTGATCTGCACCACGACCTGGCCGCTGTTCGTGCGCATCCGTCGCGGGGTGGGCGGCCGGCCGGTGGTGGCCTCGATCGTGATGACGCTGCTGCTCGCGCTGGTGGTGATCGTGCCGGTGGCGCTGCTGGCGATCTCGCTCACCGACAACGTGACCGAACTGGTCGAGTTCGCGCGCGGCGTGGTGCAGACCGGCGTTCCCGACCTGCCGCCGTGGGTCGCGCGGCTGCCGCTGATCGGCGACTGGCTCGCCGAGTACTGGCACCGCGTACAGGAGAGCCGCGACGAACTGCGCAGCCTCGGCGAGCGGCTGATCGAGCCGGGCCGAACCGTGCTGGTGGCCGTGGGCTCGGTGCTGGGGCAGGGCCTGATCCAGCTGTCGATCTCGGTGCTGATCGCCTTCTTCCTGTACCGCGACGGTGACAGCCTGATGTGGGCGGCACGCAAGACCGCCGTGCGGCTGGCCGGACCGCTGGGCGAGCGCATCGTGCAGATCGTGCACAACACGGTGATCAGCGTCGTGTTCGGCATCCTCGGCACTGCACTCGCCCAGGGCGTGGTCGCCCTGATCGGATTCCTGATCGCCGGCGTGCCGGCCGCGCTCGTGCTGGCGATCGCGACCTTCTTCCTGTCGATGATTCCGGCCGGGCCGCCGATCGTCTGGATCGGCGCGACCGTGTGGCTGGTGTCCGAGGGCAGCTACGCCTGGGCGGCGTTCATGGCGATCTGGGGCATGTTCGTGATCAGCGGCATCGACAACGTCGTGCGCCCGATCCTGATCAGCCGCGGCGCCGACCTGCCGTTCCTGCTCGTGTTCGTCGGCGTCCTCGGCGGCATCCTCGCCTTCGGCTTCATCGGCATCTTCATCGGTCCGACGCTGCTCGCACTCGCCTACGCGCTGATCCTGCACTGGATCAACAGCGAGGCCGAGCCGGGGCCGGCGCACCCGCCGTTCGACGACTGAGCCGCACGCGCAGCCCGGGTCACTTCGCGTCGAGCAGCCGCTCGATCACCTGCTGGTAGTAGTGTTCGTCGATGTGCAGGCTGCCCTGGCCGCGCGCGCTGCGTGCCTCGCCCACGCGGGCGAACATCACGTTCAGCCGCGCGATCGCGCGCCGCCGCTCGACGTCGTCGACGCTCGCGTGCAGCAGTTGCTCGAGCGAGCGGATCTCGTTGAGCGCCTGCACTTCCGGCGGCACGAAGCCCGCATTCTTGAGGATCCGCCACGCGGCGCGCAGTTCCTCCGGCACCAGTGCGTCGTCGGCGAGGTCGAGCGGCTTGCCGGCGCCGGGCAGGTCGTCGAACTGGCCCTCGGCCTGCGCCCGAGTCACGCACTCCTCGACCCTGGCGTCGATCCACGAAATGGCGGGCGGGCGTGCTGGCGGGCTCATCGGCTCAGTCGAGCAGGAAGCGCTCGATGCAGCCGATCTGGGCGTCATCGGCCAGTGCCGGCGCATGTCCGATGCCGGGGAACTCGATCACCGAGGTCGGCGCCGCACGCTCGCACATGCGCTGCGCGGTGTCGGCGCGAAAGATCTCGGATTCGGCGCCACGCAGCACCAGCACCGGTGCGCTGACCTTCTCCCAGATCGGCCACATCTCGACGTCGCGGTCGAAAGTCTTGTCCTTGAAGCCTCTGGCGATCGCCGGATCGTAGTGCAGTCCGACACTCACTCGACCGTCCGGCTCGGTGAAGCGGCGCGCACTGTGCTCGACCAGGCGTGCCAGCGCGGCCTCGGGCAGCGCGTCCGTGCCTGCGCCCCACGGCCGGAGCAGGCGCCGCTGCGAGGCGCTGAAGGCCTCGAAACTGTCGAAGCGCGGATCGCTGCCCGCGTAGGCGGCGATCCGGTTCAGACCTTCCCGCGCCAGCACCGGGCCGATGTCGTTCATCACCAGCCGGCGGATCGGTGTGCCGCGCGCCGCGGCCAGCATCATCCCGATCAGCCCGCCCATGGAGGTACCGACCCAGTCGATCGTCAGGACCCGCCGACCGGCCGCTGCCTGTGCGTCCAGCCGCGCGATGAGCACGGCGATGTCGGCCAGGTACTGCGGATAGCCGTAGAGCCCCGGGTCGGACAACCAGTCGCTCGCGCCGCGCCCGACGATGTCGGGGCAGAGCACGCGCGCACGGCGGGCGAGCCGGGCCGCGAGGTCGTCGAAATCGCGGCCGCTGCGCGTGAGGCCGTGCACGCAGATCACCACGTGCGGGTTGTCGGTCTCGCCCCACTCCGTGTAGGCCATCCGGTGAAAGCCGGCCGTGGACAGGCCGCGCACGGCGCCGTGGCGGGGAAGGGTCGTGTCCATCTGCGGTTCGCTCGAGAGAAAGCGCGCAGCCTACCAGACCAGCAGCGCGGTGCCGGCGCCCAGCGCGGCGAAGAAGATCACGAGGTGCACCCACTTCCAGCGGAAGTACTTGCCGGCGATCTCGGCTGCGTCCATGTTCGACACCATGTACAGGCGTCCGTCCGCAGGCTTGCGCAGCAGGTGCACCACCGCCGCCTGCGCCTGTGCCGATTGCGTACGCTGCGCCTCGCGGCGCGCCTGGGCGCGCGCGAGCGCCCATTCGGTCACGTCGATCTCGCCGTCGCGGTTCAGATCGAAACGCTCGCGCAGCGCCGGCAGGTCCTGCTTCCACTGCGCAATCAGCCTGCGGATCTCGTCCTCTAGCTGCCGGCGCGGATCGGGCGGCCGCATCGTGACGAATTCGCCGATCGCGTACACGTCATCGGCAGTCCTGATGGTGATCTCGGTGTAGCGGCGATCGCCTTCTCGCCACGCTTCGCGGCTGCGGCTGTGCACCTCGGCCTGCGCCGGGTGCACGAGGCAGCGGCCGCTGCCGTCCTCGATCACGAACGGCGTCTCGCTCTCGCCTTCTTCGACGGTCGACCAGTCCTTGCCGTTGCGGCGCTCGATGCGGAACCAGAACCACACGCACGGCGTTCCGCGCAGCTGGCTCTGAAGCTGCTGCCCGGGCGGCAGTTGCGCGCGGCCGGCGAGCTCGACATAGCCCTGGGCAGCCGAGCCGATGCGCGAAGTGGCCGTGTCGGTGATTGCGCGCCAGCGGCGCATGTTGCCCGCCCACGCAAGCAGGCTGATCGCGGCGATCAGCAGCAGGCACAGCGCCCAGGCGAGCGCGCTCTCCGTCTCCGCCGCGATGGCCAGCAGCGACAGATGGAAGATCGAGGTCGTCCAGTTGGCGAATTCGAGCCGGCGCCCCCGGGAGAGCAGCATCGATCAGCCGCGGGTCGAGCGGAACCGTCTACTGGAACAGCTGCCTGACGTCGACGTCCGTCGTCTCCTCGGGGGAGAACTCGAGCAGGTCGAACGCGCGGAAGCCGAAGGCGCGCGCGACGATCACGTCGGGCACCTGCTCGATGCGCACGTTGTTGATGTTGACGCTCTCGTTGTAGAACTCGCGCCGGTCGGCGATCGAGTCCTCGAGCGTGCTGATGCGGCTCTGCAGCTGCTGGAAGCTCGCGTTGGCCTTGAGTTCGGGGTAGGCCTCGGCGAGCGCGAACAGATTGCCCAGTCCCCGGCGCAGCGCGCGCTCGGCCGTGCCCAGAGCGCCGATGTCCTGCGCCTGCGCTGCGGCATACACCTTGCTGCGGGCGTCGATCACCTTTGCCAGCGTTTCCTGCTCGTACTGCATGTACTGCTTGCAGGTTTCCACCAGCTTGGGCAGTTCGTCGTGGCGCTGCTTGAGCAGGACTTCGATGTTGGCCCACGACTTGCCGACGTTGTGCTTCACCTGCACCAGGTTGTTGTAGATCATGATCAGGTAAACGCCTGCAATCAGCGCGAGCGCGAGCACGATCACCAGCACGAGGGTCATGTCTGCCTTCCGGGGGGGGGGTGAGGGCG
>CANGUQ010000443.1 GCA_947456915.1 Betaproteobacteria bacterium | reverse complement strand
CGGCGGACTTGAGCATGATCTGCGCTGCGCCGCAGGTGAGCACCCCGGGCAGGGTCCACCCCGGCACCGGCATCGGCCGCTCGAGCGCGCCGCTGGCGATGATCACGTGGCGGGCGGCGATCCGGTGCGCGCCGCGTGCATCGCTGTAGAAGAGCAGGCGGTCGGCTCGGGTGCGGCGGCGCTCGACGTGAGTCAGCGGATCGCTGGCCGGGCCGGTGTCGGCCGACTGCGGCAGCAGGGTACTCGTCGCGCTGCCCGCAGCAGCGCCACCGGATCCGATCTCGATCTGCCAGACGGACGCGCCACACCGATAGTCGGCTCCGCAGCGGCGAAAGCGCTGGGCGATCGCATAGCCGTCGGCATAGTCGGGGCCGAACACGAACAGATCCTGCGGCCGCCGGGTGGTGACTGCCTCGACGTCGCGCCAGATCTGGCCACCGGGCGCTGCCTGTTCATCGAGCACGACGGTACGCAACCGCTGCCGCCTCGCCTCGATTGCAGCGGCCATGCCCGCCGGTCCAGCCCCGACGATGGCCAGATCGAACTGCTCGACGCTCATTGCGCGATGCTCACCGCTCGGCGCCGGCTGCGCGGTGGCCGTGCTGCCGCCGCACGCGCATGCCCTCTTCCGCCTGCACCATGCAGGCCTGGCGGTCCGGCTGTTCGTCGATCTGTACCAGGCAGTCGAAACACGCACCCATCATGCAGTAGGGTCCGCGCGCACTGCCGGTGCCGCCGGTGGTGCGCGCGAACGCGCCCAGCCGCAGCAGCGCCGCAGCGACGCTGGCTCCGCGGGGCACCGTGCACGGCTCCCCGTCCACGCTCAGCGTCACACCGGGCGTGTCGTCATCACGCAGCGCGCGGAACATGCGGGCTCTCGTGCGATGCCCGCGGTGCGGCGAAGCGGCGGGCGGAGTACGCCGCAAACGCGGGCGGAAGTTCGCCGCGCGCGATCGCCGGCGCGAGGGCAAGCGCGTGCGCCGCAGTCAGCGTCACGCCGCTGTGGCAGGTGGCAACGAAGGCGCCGGGGTACTGCGCCGACTGCTCGTAGACAGGCAATCCATCGGGCGTCATCACCCGCAGCGCAGCCCAGCTGCGCACGATGCGCAGCGCACCGATCCACGGGAACACGGCGACTGCGCGGTGCGCGATCGCGCTCGCCGTGCGCTGCCTTGCCTCGTCGTCGCACCCTGCGTCCTCCTGTGACGATCCGAGCAGCAGTGCGCCCTCGTCGGTCTGGCGGATCCCCTCGGTCGGCATCGACAGCACCGCACTGACCTTCCCGGTGACCAGAATCTGTCCCTTGTTCGGCGCCACCGGACAGTCGAGCCCGACCTGCGGCGCGAGTTCGCGATTGCCCAGGCCTGCAGCGAGCACGAGCCGCGCTGCGCTGAAGCGGCCGGCGCCGGTGTGCACGGTGAACCCGCTGGTCGAGGCCTGCGTGCGCTGAACGACAGCCCCGGGCACATAGGCCACGCCGCGCCGGATCGCCGCCTGATGCAGCGCGCGAAACAGCCGCAGCGGATTCACGTGCCCGTCATAGGGCGTGAACGACGCGCCGACCACCGCCGGCCCCAGCCCCGGCATCTGCGCGGCAAGCTCGCTCCGGCGCAGCATCTCGAACTCGAAGCCGAAGTCGCCGGCCTCGCGCTGCAACTGGCGCATGAGCGCCGCACGCTGCTCGAATTCCTGTTCGCTCAGGCAGAACGACAGGCCTCCGGGCTGCGCGAGCCCGGTGTCGATGCCGGTGTCCGCGTGCAGTTCGGCCGCCAGTTCCTTCCACGCGCGCGCCGATTCGCGCGTCCAGCGCTGGTACTCGGGTCGCCCGACGCCCTTGCTCTGCACCCACACCAGCCCGAAGTTGCCGCGCGAGGCACGATGCGCGATGTCGCCCTCGTCGAGCAGCGCGACGCGCTGACCGGCGCGAGCGAGTCCGAATGCGATCGCAGCGCCGACCAGACCGGCGCCGACCACGATCGAGTCGAAGCCGGCATCGCCTGCCGCCGCCGCGCGCGCGCTGCGGCCCGGGCCCTGCTCAGTCAACCGTCGCCCCGGTTTCCTTGACGATGCGCGCCCACAGCGCGACGTCGCGCGCGATGATCTTCGCGAACTGTTCCGGCGTCGTGACCAGCGGCTCGGCGCCCTGCGCCGCGAAGCGATCCATCGTCTCGCGCACGGCGAGCAGCCGCCCGATGTCGCCGTTGATCTTCGCCACCGTCTCGCGCGCAACGCCCGCGGGGCCGAGCAGGCCGAACCACGGCGTGACGTCGAACCCCGGGAATCCGGACTCGGCGATCGTCGGCACGTCCTTCAGCAGTTCGGCACGACGACCGCTGGTCACCGCGATCGCCCGCAGCGACCCCGCCTTCAGATGCCCGACCACCGAGGGCATGCTGGTGAAGGTGAACTGCACCTGTCCGGACAGCGTGTCGGTGATCGCGCCGGCGGCGCCCTTGTACGGAATGTGGGTGAACTGCACCTTCGCCGCGCTGCCCAGCATCGGCCCGAGCAGGTGATTGACCGTGCCGTTGCCCGCCGAACCGAAGCGCACCTCGCCGGGCTTCGCACGCGCGAGCGCGACCAGATCGGCAACGCTCTTCACCGGCAGCTGCGCATTGACTGCGACGACGAAGGGTACGCTCGCGAGCGTGGCGAGCGGCGTGAAGCTCTTCACCGGATCCCAGGCGAGTCCCTTGTACAGCCCGGGATTGATGGCGTGGGTGCCGACGAACCCGAGCAGCCACGTGTAACCGTCCGGGTTGGCCTTGGCCACCAGTTCCGAACCGATGTTGCCACCGGCACCGGGGCGGTTGTCGACCAGCACCGGCTGGCCCCAGGCGTCGGACACCTGCTGCCCGATGATGCGCGCGAGCGCGTCCGAGGCGCCCCCGGGCGTCTGCGGCACGATCACCCGCACGGCGCGTGCCGGATAGCTCTGGCCGTGCGCGCCCCCCGCGGGCAGCAGTGGCACGAGCAGTGCAGCCACTGCCAGCGTGCCGGGCAAACTGCGATGGTTCATTGCGTTTCCTCCTGCGTGCGGTGGTCCGGTCACGCTGCAGGCTGACCCTGCGGCGCAGCCCTAGCGCGGCCGGTCTCCGGCCAGCGTGATCCGGTGCATCACGCGACGGTAGCCATGGTAGTCGTTCACGGGGTTGTGCTGCACGCAACGGTTGTCCCAGATCGCGATCGACCCGGGTCGCCAGGTGAAGCGGCAGGTGAACTCCGGCCGCGTCTGGTGCCGGAACAGGAAGTCCAGCAGCGGCGCGCTCTCCTCTTCGGTCCAGCCGCCGAAGCGCGCGGTGTGCGCGATGTTCACGTAGAGCGCCTGCCGTCCCGTCTCCGGATGCGTGCGCACAGCCGGATGCTCGGCCAGATACTCGCGCTTCGCGTCGCTGCGTGCGCCGTCCTTCAGCCGATCCTCGCGCGTCTTGCTGACATCGGCCTTCGCCGAGCTCGACACGCCGGTCAGCGTCCGCAGCGTGGCCTGCAGCCCCGGCGACAGTGCCTCGAAGGCGAGGTACTGGCTGGCGAACAGCGTGTCGCCGCCGAACGGCGGCACCTCGCGCGCGAGCAGCATCGAGGCCATCGGCGGCTCGTCGAGGTAGGTGGTGTCGGCGTGCCAGATGCCGCCGAAGTTGTTGCGCTCGTGCTCGAGCTTGACCACCGGCGTGATCATCGGAAAGCCGTCGAGGCCCTTGACGAACGGATACTCGACGGGGCGGCCGAACGCCTCGGCGAGCCGCAGGTACCGCGCGCAGGTGAGGTGCTGGTCGCGAAAGAACAGCACCTGGTGTTCGAGCCACGCCGCGCGCAGCGCGGCGACGAGCTCGGCGTCGATCGCGCGCGCGAGGTCGACGCCGTGAATCTCCGCGCCCAGTGCGCCGGCGATCCGGTGGACCTGGAAGGGATGCTGATTCATGGGACGGCAGCGT
>CANGUQ010000442.1 GCA_947456915.1 Betaproteobacteria bacterium | reverse complement strand
CGGACCGGCGCTATGTGCGGGCGGTCGCCGTGCTGCGCGAGCGCGGTGCGCCCGCAGTACCTTCGGCGCTGTGGGCGCGGCGCTCGCTGTTCAGTGCTGGCGGCGCGCGCCTGCTGGTGACCGAGGTGTTCCTGCCCGCCGTGCTCGAACTGGCGGGTACGCCGGCGCCGGCCGCAGCGCTCGCCGCACCGTGGTCACCGGCAACGGCACCTGCTCGGTGCGCGGTCGGCCACGGTGTCTCGGCAGGCACGGGCGCCGAAGCTTGCGCGCCGTTGCCGGCTGCGACCGCGGGAGAGGAGTACGCCGATGACCGATAGCCCGCCCGACCCGGGAATCGTCGCCGCCGGCGCGGATACGCCGGCGCCGGGCGCGCCCGCCACCGCGGCGCCTGTTGCCGCGACCCCCGTCGCCGCACCCGTGGCGAAGCCACCGATCACGCTCGCCACGCGGCTGTCGTACTACGAGAAGCTGATGCGGCTCGACCGCCCGGTCGGCATCCTGCTGCTGCTGTGGCCGGCGCTGTGGGCGCTGTGGTTCGCCTCGAACGGACAGCCGGACATGGTGCTGGTGTGGATGTTCGTGCTCGGCGCCGCGCTGATGCGCTCGGCCGGCTGCGTCGTCAACGACATCGCCGATCGCGATTTCGATCGCCACGTCGCGCGCACGCGCGATCGGCCGATCACCGCCGGACTGGTCGGAGTGAAGGAAGCGCTCGCGCTCGCGCTGCTGCTCACGCTGCTCGCCGGCTGTCTCGTGCTGATGATGGGCACGCTGACGATCATCCTGTCGGTGTTCGCGCTCGTGTTCGCCTTCACCTATCCGTTCACCAAGCGCTTCTTCGCGGTACCTCAGGCGTATCTGGGCGTGGCCTTCGGGTTCAGCATTCCGATGGCGTGGTCTGCATCGCAGGGGCTCACCGCGATCGGCGAACTGCCGGCGCTGGTCTGGGTGCTGATGCTGGCCAACGTGTTCTGGGCGATCGCCTACGACACCGCCTATGCGATGGTGGATCGCGACGACGACCTGCGCATCGGCATCAGGACCTCGGCGATCACCTTCGGCCGCTTCGACGTGATCGGCATCGCGATCGCCCACGGCCTGTTCCTGTTCACGATGATCGTGGCCGGCGTGATGGCGGGCTGCGGTGCGGTGTACTTCGCCGGTCTGCTCGCCACCGCTGCGCTCGCGCGCTGGCAGGTTCGGCTGTGCGCGACGCGCGAGCCGCAGCACTGCTTCAGGGCGTTCATGAACAACGTCGTCGTCGGTGGCGTCATCCTTGCCGGCATCGTGCTGGACAGCCATTTCCATCTCGCGCTGTAGGACACTGGCGAGGACACTTGCGTGCGCAACTCCCGCAGAAATCCACCATTGGCGGCTGGCGCGCTGCAGGACACCGGCGAGGACACTTGCGTGCGCCCCGCAGCGGGTGAGCGGTGCTCGTGGCGGCCGCAACCAGTGGGCCGCTCATTACCGGTCGCGGTTTTCGAGGCAGCCGATTGAAGTATTCCGATCTGCGCGACTTCGTCGCGCAACTCCAGACGCAGGGCGAACTGCGGCGCATCGCGCAGCCGATCTCGCCCGTGCTCGAGATGACCGAGGTGTGCGATCGCGTGCTGCGTGCGGGCGGTCCGGCGATCCTGTTCGAGCAGCCGAGCGGGCACACGATGCCGGTCCTGGGCAATCTGTTCGGCACGACGCGCCGCGTGGCGCTGGGCATGGGCGCGCAGGATGCGGGTGCACTGCGCGAGATCGGCAGGCTGCTCTCGTACCTGAAGGAGCCCGAGCCGCCGAAGGGGCTGCGCGACGCGTGGGACAAGTGGCCGCTGCTGAAGAACGTGCTCAACATGGCGCCGAAGGAAGTGTCGCGGCCGCCGTGCCAGGAGGAGCGCTGGGAGGGTGGCGAGGTCGACCTCGCGCGGCTGCCGGTCCAGACCTGCTGGCCGGGTGATGCCGCGCCGCTGATCACCTGGGGGCTCACCGTCACGCGCGGACCGGCGCGCGAGCGGCAGAATCTGGGTATCTACCGGCAGCAGGTGATCGGACGCAACAAGCTGATCATGCGCTGGCTCGCGCACCGCGGCGGCGCGCTCGACTTTCGCGATCACGCGCGGGCGAATCCGGGCGTGCCGTTTCCGGTGGCGGTGGCGCTGGGCTGCGATCCGGCCACCACGCTCGGGGCGGTGACGCCGGTGCCGGACACGCTGTCGGAGTACCAGTTCGCCGGTCTGCTGCGCGGTGCGCGCACCGAGCTGGCGAAGTGCATCGGCTCGACGCTGCGCGTGCCGGCCACCGCCGAGATCGTGCTCGAGGGCGCGATTCACCCCGATGCCGCATCGCCGAGCGGCTGGGAGCGCGCGCTGGAGGGTCCGTTCGGCGATCACACCGGCTACTACAACGAGCAGGACTGGTTCCCGGTGTTCACCGTCGAACGCATCACGCTGCGCCGCGACCCGATCTATCACTCGACCTACACCGGCAAGCCACCCGATGAGCCGGCGATACTCGGGGTGGCGCTGAACGAGGTGTTCGTGCCGCTGCTCGTGCGGCAGTTTCCGGAGATCGTCGATTTCTATCTGCCGCCGGAGGGGTGCTCGTACCGGATGGCGGTGGTGAGCATCCGCAAGCAGTATCCGGGGCACGCGAAGCGGGTGATGTTCGGCATCTGGAGTTTCCTGCGCCAGTTCATGTACACGAAGTTCATCCTCGTCACCGACGAGGACGTGAACGTGCGCGACTGGAAGGAAGTGATGTGGGCGCTGACCACGCGCGTGGATCCGGCGCGCGACACGCTGCTGGTCGAGAACACGCCGATCGACTATCTCGACTTCGCCAGCCCCGTGTCCGGGCTCGGTTCGAAGATGGGCATCGACGCGACGAACAAGTGGCCCGGCGAGACCACGCGCGAGTGGGGCCGGCCGATCGCGATGACGGCCGAAGTGAAGACAAGGATCGACGGGCTGTGGCAGAGCCTCGGACTCTAGACGACGTTTCGACCAATGAGCCCGGAAAAGGGGCCAGGCCCCTTTTTCGCCTTTTTCGGGTCCCCTCCTTCAAAAAGGGGCCTAGGAAAAGGGGCCTGGCCCCTTTTCGGGGTGTTGACACGTGAGTGACGGTGAGCACGCTGTGCACGAGCGCGTGCTCACGGCGGCGCGGCAACTGTTCGGCGACCATGGCTTCGGTGTGGAGGATGCGCAGATCGCGGCGGCGGCGGGCGTCGCGCCACACGAGATCGGCGCGGCGTTCGGCAGCCGCGAGGCGCTGATCGAGGCGGTCATCGCGCCGCTGTTCGCCGAGCGCTGGCAGGCGTGCTGGAGTGCGCTGCTTGCCGATCGCACGCGCTCGCTGGAGGATCGCCTGAGCGCGCTCTACATCGAGTACCGCGGGCGGGTCGAGCGCACCGACGCCCGTCTGTGGTTCTGGGCAGGGCTCGCCGGTGCTCACGCCTCGGGCCGCATCAGCGGCACTCTGGTCACGCATCTGATCGGGCCGATGATTGCGGAATTGCGTCACGAATGCGGCCTGCCCGTGTTCGAGACCGTGCCGTTGTCTGCGCACGAGCGCGAACTCGCGCAGGCGCTGCACGGCGCGATCGCCTTCATCAACACCCGCCGCTTCGTGTTCGGCAACGCGACCGTGCCGCCGCTGGAGTCACTGGTGCCGATGATCGTTCGCGCCTTCCTGCCCGGCATGCGCGAGGAGCTGCTGCGCCTGCACGCCGGGCGGCACGTGCCGGTACGCTGAACGGCAGTCGACGCCGCTGCGCGCGGCCGCTGGTCCGCGTGGCAGCGACTCCCGTCAGACGCCCTTCGGAAGGCAGGCCGCGAAGGAAGGCTTCGGCAGGGCGCCGCCTCGCACGGACCCTTCGGCGAGGCAGCGCTGCGCGCGGCTGCCTCGGCACGACGCCGTTTCGCACGCGGCCCCTGCTGCCCGATG